>CATKXA010000028.1 GCA_949840475.1 uncultured Thermoanaerobacterales bacterium
GGAACAATCCTTTTAGCTCTAGTTAGCTGTTTTATTGGCAGTTTACTCGCTTGTTTAATCTGTAGATTTATTTAAGTCAAAACTATCAGTAGATTTATTAATTTGGTCAGCATACACCACTTTAGACACCTTTAAATCAGGTTTACCGCCTTTGATACAAGTAACCAAACAAACAACGGGCACGGCATCTTTTTTAGGATAAATTATTGTTAGATTTTTTGGCTCAAGCTTGTTCTGTCTTAAACTATAAAATATATCAACTAGCCTATCCACTCTATGTACCATATAAAATTTGCCACCAAACTTGAGTAGCCTAGCAGCAGTCTTTAATAGTCCGTCTAAGTTTTCGTAAAGCTCTATCGTCGCAATTTGATTAGACGTAGGATTTTCTATCGCTTCACTACTTACAAAGTAAGGCGGATTACACATAATAACATCGGCGTAGCCTGCTCCAAGCATTTTGACAGCCTGCTCATTTTTGCAATTTATTGCAGTAATAGTATCAGACAACTTGTTATACTCTATTGATTTAACAAAAAGTTCATAAAGCTGTTTTTGCATTTCAAAAGCAGTTATTTTGCCTGGTCTTTGTTTTTTAGAAAAAAGAATAGATACAACACCAGAACCAGCACAAAACTCTACAACCTTATCATTTGGTTTACACTTAGCGTAATTAGCTAAAAGTACCGAGTCACTTGTGAAGCAGTAATTATCGCTATCTTGATAAAGCTTTAGGTTCTTAAACTGCAAATCGTCCAGCCTAAGCATTAGTTTTCTGTTGGTGCTTCAACAGGACAAACAGAAGCACAACCACCACATGAAACGCATTTTGCTGGGTCAATCACAACCTTGCCATTTTTGATTGAAATTGCTTCAACTGGGCAAACTGGAATACAGCCACCACATTTAATACATTTATCAGTAATTTTATATGCCATTATTTAATCTCCTATCTCTTATCTATATGTTTATTTTTGTTTTTATGTTTCTTAAAGTTATTTTTGTTAGGCTTAAAAGCTTGCTTGTTTTCAGTATTTTCTTGCTTTGGTTCAGCATTTTCCTGCTTATTTTTTTGTTTTTCTGGCTCTGCTTTTGATTGCTTATCCTGCTTTTGAAATTCAAGCTCTTCGAGCGAAAAATCATAGACAGTAAAGGTATCATCATTGTTTTTAATTTTTACTGAAACACGTTGCCTTAAAATGTCATTATACACAACGTAGCCCGTGCCTTTTGGCGACGAAATTTGAGAGCCTACTTTAGGCATGAGCTTTATTATTTCTTCGTATTGTTTGTTCTCGTATGCTAAGCAACACATAAGTCTTCCACAAAGCCCACTAATCTTAGTCGGCGATAACGATAAGCCTTGAGTCTTTGCCATTTTAACAGTAACATGCTCAAAGTCTTTTAAAAACCTATTGCAGCAACAAACCTCGCCACAAGGTCCAAGCCCACCCTTGATTTTAACCTCATCTCTTTGACCAATCTGATGAAGTTCAATCCTAACCTTTAAAGTATTGGCAAGCTCTTTTAATAAATCTCTAAAGTCTACTCTATCATCTGCTGAAAATTCAATTATAAACTTACTTGCATCAAAACAATACTCAGCTGAAACAATTTTCATGTTAAGACCAAGTTTTCTGACCTTGTTTCTAACATGCTTTAGGTCCTCAGCAGCCTTGGCTTTTAACTGCTCGTGTTTTTTTACATCAGCCTCTGTTGCTTTTCTTATGACGCTTTTTATTTCTTCGTCATAACTTACATCTACTTCTCGTTCACAAAAAGCCACTTGCCCAAAAGCAGGGCCAAACTTAGTATCTACGATAACATTATCAAGCACATCAAGCTTTAAATTGTTTGAGTCAAAGAAATAAACTTTACCTGATGGAACAAAACGAACGCCCACTAATTTTTGCATCTTACTTTAACCTCCACAACTTTTAGTAGCAACTCATCAATTGCCATACTAATGTTGGTATTATAAACCAAATCTTGCTTAAGTTGCAAACAATATTCTATAATTTTTGTTAGCGCAGTAAGCGAAAAGCCTTGACTGATAAGCTTTATTTCATCCTTTTTGTGCTTATTGCTAATAAGCTGTTCATTGCCTGTTTTACACAAATATAAATCACGTACAATCAACATAAATAATTCGGCAAACTCTTCTTTATTTACAGTTTTAGCGGAAAAAATACTACTAAAAGGTAAAACATCTCTGCTACTATTCATGTTGTATAGACACTTAAAAATATTACTATACATGTCTAAAAACTGCTTGTCTGAAGCCATTTTATAAGCTTTTGAATATTGACCATCGCCGCAAGCAACACAGATATCTCTTTGTGTTTTTTCTATGCCCTCCGCCGCCAACATTTTATCAAGCATGTTGTCGGTTATTTTGTCTAGTTCCACTACTTTACTTCGAGATAGAACAGTTGATAGCAACTTTCTAGTAGCCGTTGTCGCGAGTATAAAATATGCTGATGCAGGAGGCTCTTCCAATGTTTTTAATAACTTATTTTGCACCTCGTCGCTTGTGTCTTGCATGTTGGCTAAAAAGTATACTTTACTATTCCCCTCATACGGCATAACATAGACATCACTTGCAATTTTTGAAACGTCTTCTGTCATGATTTTATGATTTACTCCAAGCATAATAACGTCAGAGTGTATTTCTTTTTGTATTTTAAAGCTTGTTTTAGAATTATTTGTGGCATCTAATATTATTTCACTAACTTTTTTAGCAAACTCTTTGCTATATAGCTCATCTTCGCACACCAAAAGATAGGTATGGCTGAGTCTACTCACACCTTTATCATTAAGAATAGTTTTATATGCAAAAGAAGCTTCTATTGCTTCATTAAAATCTACCATAAGTTAACCTTATCAAATGCTGAGTAATTTGTCAATTTAATCAAATAAAAAAAGAAAGGCAGTTTGCCTTTCAAATTATAAAATGCTTTTAATCTTTACTTTGTAAGAGCCGTTTGGAGTTTTAATTTCAACTTCCTCGCCTTTTTTCTTGCCAAGAAGTGCTTTGCCGATTGGCGACTCGTTAGAAACGTAACCTCTGTCTGGGTCACTTTCAATAGTTCCAACAATTTTGTAAACTTCCTCTTCGCCCATTTCAAGGTCAAGAACTTTTACAGTTGAACCAACGCGTATGAAATCTTTGTTGATTTTTTCATCATCAACAATTACTGCTTGACGCAAAGTTTCTTCAATCATGTTGATTTCTGATTCAACTCTACCTTGCTCAGCTCTTGCTGCATCATACTCAGAATTTTCACTTAGATCGCCGTACTCTCTTGCTGTTTTTAACTTTTCAAGAACTTCAGGACGTCTAACTGTTTTTAGATATTCAAGTCTTTCTTCTTTTTCTTTTTTTCCGTCTTTAGTTATAAAAATTTGTGCCACAATGATTCCTCCTATATAAAAGCAAATTCTACGACTTATGCTAAATATTATATTAAAAATTTTTATAAATTATGCAAAACCAACAATTAACTTTTATTAAGGCGTATTATAAATACCAATTTTTAATATGTCAATCATTTGAATAAAATATAAAAATTTTAGTTGATTGTTTATAAATGTTTTGCTACACTATAGCCATGATTAGGTTGTGGGCAAAAACAATAATAAATAACAAAATAGTAAAAAGTTTCGTTTATGAAAGTATAGATAACTTTAATAAAGAAACTTTTTATTTGCATTTGCAAGAAATTTGCCACAAAATGGATATTCCAAGCCCAGTGCTACTTGATTACCATATAAATAACTTTATAAACTTCAACAACTGCTCTTTCCTTCCCCGCGACTTTGTTGAAAGCATAAACTTTGACAAACTCGTAGTTGAAGACGCAGCATTAAAATAAAAATAAAAAATTAACCAATACAAACATTGTCAAACATATCAGACAATGTTTTTATTTGCTCGTTTGGCATATGTGAAGCCATGCACACGACAGTTATTCCCTTATGAGCAGACTTTGGAAGCTTTGCGAGCTTGGCAATAAAGTTGCCATAGATAGATTTCGGATATGTTTCTATAACAGATATTAGCCAGTTCAAATTATCAATAATTAGCAATGTTTTACCATTGACCATATCAAAGAATTTTGCTCTGTCTAACGCTGTTTCTGCCATTGCAACAGTTTCATACTCGTCGCCAATAGTTGTTGCATAAAAATCAGCCCTCTTAATAGAGTTTTGAACTTCTTTTAAGCTGCTGTTTCTATCGAAACAAACATTAACAATATTAAAATCACTGAGTTCAAACAATCTAACTATGTCTTCAAGTAGGCTAGTTCTCTCAGTTGAGCTAGAAGCATATATAATATTTGATGTACCACTTTCTATTTCTAAAGCTGGTGCTACTTTTATAACTTCCACATTATCAAGACTACTTGCCTTTTTAGCTGCGTTGTCTATTCTTGAGCACAACTGACCATTTACTTTAAAGATTTGGCTAACTTTTATGCCTTTGTCATCACATAAATAATCAATAACATCATTATCTCTTAAAGCGTAATCTAAAATTAATTCATCAGGTAAAATATGTTGAGAGTCAGCTGACACAAACCTGTATTTTCTAACAACTGCCCTATCTTCTTCAATGCAAACTACACCCTGTTTTAATGTTAAAACTTCATCTGAGTTTAGCTTATCATTAACATATTCAGCTTTAGGACTTGCTACTTTGCTAGATAACAGGTCAGAAAACGCAAAGCTTGTTGGCATTTTTTTGCCACTATCTGTAATAAAAGTAGTTGCGTTAACTGGGGCTTCTATTTTATCTATTAAATCAATAAATAACTTACAAGGCTTAGCTCCCGACCTTGATGGACGACCTCTGCCCTTGCCTATTTTTCTTACTGGCTCGCTGCCATAGATTATAGATAATATACTATCAACAAGCACTTCCTTTTTTAAAGTTGTTGGCGATTGTACACCAATATCTCTTCCGAGCTCTCTTAACTCATATATGCCAAGCGATAATAATTCATCTTTAGTATATATGTTATTGTTCTTATCAAATTTATCTGGCATATATGTGCTCCTTTAAATTTTTAAGAAATTATAACATATTTGTAAAATTTTGTAAACAATTTTAATTATCTGAAGAATTTTTGGATAATTTCTACTAACTTGGACTTGTACGAGATATTATTTGTATCACTTCCCTCTGATCCAATAAAGCAAAGCGGAGGATAAACAACGCACCACCAATTATCGCCACTGCCACTGCCAAGCTCAACGATTAGGGCGTCATAAAACCCATTTTCTAAGGTATACTCTCCATAGCTTCTTGTTGGGAAATATTCCTCGTTTAAATAAGCATGACTCACATAATTAAAACCATTGGCTTTTAAAACTGTATTCGCCTCCTGCTCTATAGATGAAAGGTTCGCGTTTAAAATATCATACGCCTCACTAAAAGTGCTTCCTGCCGCAATTTTAGGCGTCAAATAATCAACTATTGCTTCCTTAACTTTATATTTTACAGATTGGTCAATTTGTTCATTGCTGTTTGCTCTAATGTGCACCCTTAAATAACTATGTTCATCATTTTCTTTGTTAAAATTTGCACCCAAAACAATGGCAAATGTAACTACTAAAACCAAACTAAATAAACTTATTATAATCTTTTTCATAACTCACCTCACAACTTAATAGTTGACGGATTTTTATATGCGTACGCAAAAAAAAAGAACAAAATGTAGTCCATTTTGTCCTTTTTTGAGTGCTAAGCTAAAAATTGATATCAAGTGGAGAGTAAACAACCAATCTTGTTCCCTCTGTCAAGTTTTCAGCATCTGCATTTTGCTTTAAAATTTCTTCAGGTCTTATAGATAAAGCTTTTGCAACGCTAAACAAGTCTTCGCCTTTTTTAGTGATATAAACTCTTATTGCACTTGTTTGAGCGCATTTTTGTTCGCCTTCTTCAATTTGGCTGATATAGCTAACGTACTCGCTAGCAGTTTTTTTATGTTTTACACCAACACTTAGCGTAATTTCAACTTCTTTGTGACCACGTAATTTATATGATACAATTTGAGCAGAGGCTGCAAATTCATCATTGTCACTATTTTCAAGACCAGCGATAGTGAATGGCACTAAGCCTTCAACTTTGACGCTATCTTTGTTTTCAGCAACGCCAACAGCGTAAAGTTTAATTCCACCAGAAATGCTGTCACTTGAAATATCTGTAATTACTGTTTCAACAGCATGAACATAGCAAAGTTCCTCAATTTCTCTAGCTGATTCAAAGCTACCAGAAACATTTTCAGTTAAAAACTCTTGAGCAACAAAGTTAACCTTTTCAACGCACTCTCTGCTAGTTAAAATTTGGTTAGTTACAGAAAAAGCATCTTCAATTAGTGTGCAATTTTCGTTAGCAAACACACAAGCATTAACATTGATTTCTAAAGCCATAATGATATTTGTCTTATTATCAATCTCGCTAACTGAAGCTGTTACTTTTAAGCCAGATAAATAACCGTCAGCAGAAATAATATTGCTTGGAACAACAGATAATGCAGGCATTTCCTCTCTAAACTCTACAGATTTAGTAATTCGTGAAACATTGCCTTCACAGCTAACATATACATCAACAAAGCAATCGCCTTCAACTGTTACACTGTCAATTCCGCAAGTTGCATTCTTAATTCTTAAATCTCCTTCGTAGTGCAAGATTTGGTCAACCTTTGCGTTGAACTCTTGTTCTGCAACCTCATTAAAGGTTTGAGAAGCCATGTTTACGAACTTTTGATATTCGTAATTTTTTTGAACTGAAACATAATCATCACTTAAGTTATTAACTGTTGAGATTTTGTCTGAAACAACAGCATAAATATCAATACTTACAAGCGATGATATTGCTATCTCAGTTGTCGAAAAACCAGTAATAGTATTTTCTTCAATTTTAGGGCATAAGAAATAATTATCGAAAGGACTTACGATGCTACCGTTCCAATCAACATCAGCAACTAATGAACAAAGTTCATTTTCTTCACTTTCATAAACTATCTCATAAGTAGTTTTGCCTGAAAAAGCGATGCCCTCACTCTTTTCACTTTGCATAATCTTTGGCATTGCATTGACACTAACAACCTTTTTTACAGGTTTGCCATTTACATCAAGTCTGCAAGTATTTTCAAACTGATGTGTGTCCACCTTTTTTTTGCTCTCTATAGCAAGAGCTTGCGAATTTTCAAACGCCATTTTTTAACCCCCATTGTAATATTGATACTATTTTATAAGGGTTAAGTTTAAAATATGACTAAATTTAAAAATTATCCTTGCATTTTTTCTTGAGCCATCAAGCTGACGTCCCCACAAAGAACTTCAGAATACGAGTATGAAAAGGCGTTCTTGCCGTCCCCCTCATAACTTCTAACTGTAAAAATACTCGGATACACACATTCTATCTTGCCTGAGTACTTAATAGTTTTCTTTCTGCCCTTTGTAATTTCAAGTTCAACGTCTTTACCTTTTAGACTCTGTATTTGACTTATTATATCCTCTATCTTGCTGTTTACTTTACGCATATTTTACACCTCAATGTAAATATGCCCTAGAGTTTAAACTTTAAAACAAAAAAAGAGCAAAACGCTCTTTTTTGTTTATTTTTTCTTTTTTTGCAAGAAATCATAGTCATCATCGTCGTCATCTTCATCTTCCTCATCGTCTTCAGAAAAATCTATGTCGTCGATATCGCCTATATCAAAATCATCTTCATCATCATAAGTTTCTTCAACTTCTTCGGTTTCTTCGTCCTCATCATCAAAGCTGTCTGAGTCTATGTCTTCGTAATCAGTATCATCATCGTCAACAACTTCGCCAAGCTCATTCTTTTGCTCAGCTGTTGCTTCGTCCCAATCAATATCAGAACCCTCTTCATTATCTATTACTTCGTCAACAACGTCATCTAAGCTACGCTTTTTAGAACACTCGTCGCACATAACTTGGTCAACAGTAATAAAGTTCTTGCCACAAAATGTGCAAAGCTCTAAATCATCTTCAGATTCAGATGGAGTTAATTTTAACTCAGCTTTACAAACAGGGCAAAGCTCTTCCTCTACTAAAATATAATTAAGTTCGCATCTAGGACATTTTTTATATTTTGCTGCCAATTTTATTACCTCTTTAAAGCAAATCTGCTTTCTTTCATATATTATAGCGATAGCATATGATTTGTAAACCATTTTAATGAAAATTTTTATAAATTTTATATAAGCAAAAAAGAGAACAACCTTTGTTCTCTTTTTATTAGTAACATTTTTTAAAATATATTTTATTTATATATTCCTTATAAGCACTGGTACTAGTTACAGCTTTAATCATATTTTCATAACTGTCATAAAGCCCAACCTCAATATCTTTCCCAGTAACACTTTTATACATTCCAGCAATATGTGGAGATATTTTTGAACCTTCCTTAGCGATAAAGCACACACTTTTACCACTCTTAGCAAGCCCAGAAAGAAGATAACCGACTTCAAGTCCCATTCCAGTTGAAGCACTAGAAATGTCCACTATAATAAAATCAGCATCATCAACGCATTTAATAGCTCTTTGATAAATTAAAACATCTTTATCTTCTCTTCCCTCAACGCTCTTTACAAATTCAGAAGTATCTGACGGATTTAAAGCTCTACCCAAATCACTTTCTTTAGAAAAACAATCACCTATATCAATTGCAAGTTTATTATAAACTTCATTAGAAATGCTAGATGCCCCAAGTATTAAAATATTTTTGTTAATATTGTCAGCCATATTTTTATACACCTTTATAAAAATATTATACACAAAGAACTCAACACCGTCAACATCGCAACGATATCTTGCAGTTACAAAAAATAATAACGAATATATGTTCGATTATAAAGACGAATACAACAGCACTTGCCAATCTAAGAAAGCAGTCAGGTGCGTTATTAGAGACAGAGAAGCGATATATTTTTGTAAAGGCACTCTCAAATACTGCCAATGGCAACCTCTCCGGCAAAGAAAAGATTATGTTGGAGACCTATATCCAGATGACTTATTTTGACCGGATTATTCAAAGAGCTAATACACGGTTGATGGTAATGTCGGGGGGACAATATGAATTAAAGCGCTGCCAGAGTGCAGACAATAACAAGCGTCAGAGTGGTCTGGAATTAAATGTGATGGACCACTATAATGGAAGCGAGCGAAGCGTCAAGACACTTTCTGGCGGAGAGAGTTTTAAGGCATCTCTATCCTTAGCTCTAGGCCTCTCAGATGAGGTACAGTCCCTCTCTGGTGGCATACAGCTTGATACAATGTTTGTAGACGAGGGTTTCGGCTCTCTGGATGAGGAATCCTTACAACAGGCGCTAAGAGCGCTTGCTGACCTGACAGAAGGCAACCGTCTGGTAGGGATTATCTCTCACGTCTCTGAGCTAAAAGAAAAGATAGAACACCAGGTTATTGTTACCAAAGAAAAGACTGGCGGAAGCAAAGTAGAGATAAAAGTGGAGTAATGAAAAAGGAGTATAAAAGCATATGAAATACTTAATTATCGGCGCCGGCGGACCCGGTGGTTGCATCGGGGCGTATATGACAGAGGCGAAAAAAGATGTAACAATGATTGCAAGAGGAGCCCATCTTCAGGCGATGCAGGAAAATGGGCTACAGATGGAGACAACAAAGAAAGGAAACTATACTATCTGTCCTGTTAAAGCAACAGATATGGAGCACTATCAGGAACAGCCGGATATTATCTTTGTCTGCGTCAAAGGCTATTCACTTTTAGGAACCATCCCTTTTATCCGCCGGGTTGCAAAGCCTGAGACGGTAGTGATTCCAATATTAAATATCTATGGAACCGGTGGAAGACTGCAAGAACAGCTTCCAGAGCTTTTGGTGACCGATGGCTGCATCTATATCGCAGCCGAGATAAAAGCTCCTGGCTGTCTGTGGCAAAACGGTGATATCTTCCGGGTGGTATTTGGCGTTCGAAATCCTTCGGAATATCGTCCGGTCTTAGAGGAAGTAAAAAAGGATTTGGATGAGAGTGGTATCACAGGGATTCTCTCTGACAATATCCGCCGGGATGCACTGATGAAATTTTCGTATGTCTCACCAGCCGCTGCCTGTGGTCAGTATTATGATGTGATGGCTGGACCGATGCAAAAGCCAGGAGAAATTCGGGATACTTTTGCAGCGCTGATTGGTGAGATTCACACATTAGCAAAGGCGATGGGTATCTCTTTTCCGACAGATATTGTTAAGACGAATTTAGATATCTTAGACAGCCTGACCCCAGAAGCCTCCACCTCAATGCAAAGAGATGT
>CATKXA010000029.1 GCA_949840475.1 uncultured Thermoanaerobacterales bacterium
ATAATTTCTTGTTTGATTGCCAATAAACTTTCTATTTTAGAAACCACTTGACTTAACTTATCTTCATCTACTTTCAAAGTTTGAGACAATGTTTTCATATTGTTTTTAATAAAAGCTACAGTTTGTTTGCTAAAATCTTCATTTGAATCTGTTTTACCTTTGATACCCTTAATTATTATTACAAATCTCGAGTATATAGCATATATTGCAACCGCAAGAATGTACGAACTACCTGCAGACTCGAACACCTGCAACCCGAACCAATTATTTTGCATTAATCCAAAATACAAAATATTTAATATAAAAGATAAAAGAATTGGGATAAAGACAATAATAGTGTTAACTGCTTTCCTTTTGTTTTCATCTAATTTGGCGGTAGCTTTTTTTATTGGCCATTTTATCAACATAGTCAAACCAAATACAATCATTGAGATTATTATTACTTGAAGTGAAATCTCTTTCAAGTTTAATAAAAATTCACTTTCCATTTAATCCTCCTATAAAATTTTCGACTAAAATACTTTTATTGTCCTCCTTCTCTTTTATTATAAAATTTGAAATTTCTAATGCCTTCTAACTTTTGCTAAGAAGTGCTAATGATTATTTCGCATGTTTAAACTTGTTTTATTTGCCAATAATTCATTATTAAAATATTGGAGGAATAAAATGAACCCGTTTGAACTTAAAGTAAAAAATGTTGATGACTATGTGCTAGATTTTAAAACAATGTATCCAAAAGCCTACAACAAAGACACCGCGTCGCCCTACACAAAGACAAGAGTAATACTAATGAATGGAACAGAGTTTGAATCTAACTGGTTTATGCACCAGTTTGCCCGCAACTGCAAAAATGACGAGATACGCAAAGAGCTCGCAGTTGTTAGAGCACAGGAACAAATGCAACAAAAAAGACTAAGCTGCTTGAAGCCTATAAATGAAAGCATCTTAGAAACAACAATCGCTTACGAGCAACTTGCTATCGATTTAACAGCCACCTTGGCACAAAATGAAAAGGACAAAAACAACAAAAAGGCCTTAGACTTTGCTCTGCTTGAAGACTTTGACCACTTATATAGGTTTTCAAACCTTTTGATGATAGACAAACAACAAGAGAGTGCCAGCCTCGTAGGTAAGTTCACAGAAATCACACCAGGCAGACCAACAATAGCCCACCATAGGTACCCTAAAGACAATATTAAAAAGCCTATGACCGCGTCAAAAGCTGACCTTTATTCAAAGCTAGTCGCAGCCACAATAACAGCTGCCGAGCAACAGACAATGAACTATTATATGAACATTGCTCAATGGTACAAAAACGACCTTGGTAGAAAGCTTTACGCAGAAATTGCCATGGTTGAAGAGGAGCATGTTTCTCAGTATGAAAGCTTAAAAGACCCAACTTGCACATGGCTCGAACAATGGGTAATGCACGAGTATTGTGAGTGCTATCTATATTACAGTGCAATGCAAGAAGAAAATGACGAGTATATCAAAAATATTTACAAAGAGCACTTTGACATGGAGGTTGCACACCTACATAAAGCTGCGGCGCTATTAAAAAAGCACGAAGGTACAGACTATAAAAAAGTAATAGGCACAAACGGCGAATTCCCTACGCTTTTAAAGCTTGGAACAAACAAGGCGTATATTAGAGAGGTTCTAGACAGAACTGTTACTCTCACTGGCAATCGCGACGACTACATTGATGTTTATTCGCTTCCAAACGATGCAGACTTTTTTGCACATCAAGAAAAGCTATTTAAGTCAGAAAGCGAAGTAGCAAGCCATTTAGTCATTGAAAAATCCATTAAAAAGTTCGGCAAGGATTATAGATATGAAGACAAGAAGAATCCAGTCCGCGAGCTTCAAGACAGGAAAAAGGATAATACTACTATCGGAAGGACCAATAAAAAGTCTAGTTAATAATAAAACCACCAGTCGGTGGTTTTATTGTTTTTATTTAAAATACTGAGCTTTTTTATAAGACATAAAACATTAATTATTGTATAGTTATAGGCTATACACACTACTAAAGAAAAGAGGGCAATATGGCATCAGTTAACAAAAGTAAAATTCAGCTAGATTTGTACAAGCATGAGCGCCAATTCTGCAAAGAACAAAACGAACAATTAGAACTTCTAAAAAAAGAGCTTATAATTTTAACCGAACGTGCTGGCAATTATAGTAGCTCGGACAGCAAGAAGATTATAAGATCAGATATTGCAAATCTAAAAAGATTTATAAATGAAAAGCAAAAGAAAATAGACAAAGCCAAGAACTTCATGGCAAGAATTGAAAGCAAAATTTATAGCTTATCTCAACCTAGCAAAAATGTTTTGTATTATAGATATATTGAAGCAATGCAGTATGAGGCAATCGCTCATAAGCTAAACTACTCAACACAAAGAATTTATCAACTACACAAATCAGCACTTGAAGAGCTCGCAGCATGTATAGATAAAAAAGACGAATAAAAAAAGCCACATAAGTGGCTTTTTTTATTGCTGGTTATTTTTTATTTACTTGTATTTAAAAACAATTAGCAAATGTAAAGATTTATTTCTTTAAAGCCGAAGCCTCTTCATTGCTACCTTTATGTTTGCCTGCTTTATTAGACATCTCTCTAAGCATCAACTCTGCCCACTCTATGTCTTTTTCTGCAATTTTTAGAGTTCTTGCGTCAACTTTATTAACGGCTTGCCCGTCAACTACAAGATCACCCTCACTAACTCTGCTACGCAAATAGTCTGTTGTTGCATAGTTGTCTAGGAATGATTCTATTGTTTTTAAGTAATCTTTTGACTTTGCTTTCTTATCAACCATTTGGTCTAATTTAGTGTCGCCGTTTTGCATTCTTTTTGTAAGCATTTCGCAAAGATTGGTTGGGATATGCGGTACGTCAAGTTTTAAAGTACTAGCTAGGTCAAGCAATATTTTTCTATAAACTTTGTAACTGATATCATTTTCATTAACTGGTCTATAAAAGATTATATTAGATGGGTCAACATGATAATCTGCATCTTCTTCAGTGAGTGAGTTATAATATAACCATTCTGCCATAAAGTCAGCAACTGCTGTCTTAAAGAACAAACCATCGACTGGGTCAAGGAAGCTTGCCTCATTATCTTTTGCATAAAATTCTATATTATCACTGCTGTAAAATCCAATGCGAAGCCTTTCAAGAGCATAAAAAATATCAAAAGCATTGTACCCCTCACTATATTCTATAGCTTGCTCATCAATATTAATAAATAGCGGGCATGTTAAATCGTCCTTTTTAACAAAAGGCCAAGTCTTACATCTAACAAGTCCGTCTATGCATTCCATTGAACCTTCATAACCAAAAAGCCTAGTAAATGTGTATAGATATTTTTGCCTAACCTGCTCATGTCTTATAAATTTTTCTACCATAATAATTACCTCGTAAATGTATTATACTACATATTTTGTCTCTCGTCCATAGCAAGTGTAAAAATTATAATAATGCATTTTTGTAATTGTCAGCCACTAGTCAAGCTTTTAACACTTTTGATTTATAATGAAATAACAAATTGCTTTAATTTACACTAATTAACTCTAAGGTTTTTGTGAGTATACCTATTTAACTTGCAAGAAAACTTAAATTTACTAAAATCAAAAAAAGGAGGCTACAATGAATAAAACAGAACTAAAAAAATATCTCGACGATTACTGGTTCGACAATCAATATATCACTCAAAAAATAAAAGAGTTAGAGGACACGAAGAAGCGTAACGATAAGATACTTGATCTATCACTTTTATCAAATAATATTCACGCCTCCACTCTCTATCAAGAAAGCCAACAGCAAGAAGAAAACAGACTAAAGGAACTACTCAGCAAAAAACAACAAATTGAAGAAAACATTGGCAAACTGTCACAGCCCTATAAAACAATAATGTACTTTAGATATATTTGCTTTTTGAACTTTGACCAAATTGCCGATAAAACCAACTACTCAACAAAGCGTATCTATCAGCTCCATAGCGAAGGATTGCTAAAGCTTTTAGATATTTATAATGAAGCTATAGTAGCAAACAAATAATATTACTTGCAAATATTGTCTTATTTTGTCAACGTCAACAAAAAATATAAAATCAGGTGTATTATGAATTTACTATTTAAATAGCCTCCTACCTTAAAAATAGGTGCGTCGCACCTATTTTATTTTTTTATATTTTCTGGCTTTGCTTTTGCCTAATATTTAAAAAGCAAATTTGTTAAATTTTTTTGACACGTTTCACATAAAACTGAACATTATTTAATGTACAAAAACTCAATAAAGGGGTTACATATGAGGTCAATATTTAAAATTACACCCACAAAATATTGTTTTACTTTAGACTATAAAACCATAGCCCCAAAACAAATCTACAAACATATAAAGTCATTAATTGAAGAGTTGAATGTAAATAACGATTGCCTAATCATGAATATACAAACAGATAGCAAAATTAATGATATTTTTGATAGCAAGGCATTAAATATTGCAAATAGCAACTTTTATAAAATAGATAATATTGTGCTACTTAACTATATTTTAGATAGTGAATTTATAAAAAATGTAAAAGAACTATCACTATGTATTGTCTGCGACAATCTTTTATCCCGCCCAAACTTAAGCTTAGAAAAAATTGAAGCAGAAAATTTAGTTGAGTTAAAGTTCTCAAATTATTTCAAAAAATCTTGCCTCCTTTTAAGAAGAAATAAATATAGTTGTGACGAGCTAAAGACTATTGTTACCCCGCATTTATAACCGAAAGATATTAACAGGTTATTCTATAAACAAAGTATTTTTGTGCCATTCGACAAATATCGACTGATATTTATTTCTTTGTACAAATAAGCCCATACATTCGTCAAAAATAACGTGCTATTCGTCGTTATTTAAACTTATTTTTTATTGACAATAATGTAATAACGCAGTATAAATATATATATATCTTACAAGATTGTACATTATTGAAGATTATACTATAAATACAAAAAAATGCCCATATTAACCACTTGACGTATTTAGATTTTTTGTAAAACAAAATAAAAACGGAGGAGGAAAATGGAAAAGTATACAATAGATTTATTAAAAGAGTTTTTAGAAATGGATGTGCCAAACGATTATCAGGCTAACACAGCTTTAAGCTCTGTAATTGATAATGTAAAATTTATTACAAATAAAGTTATAAACAATCAGGTACTCAGCCTTGAAGAGGCGAAGCTAATTTACGACGCAAGAGAATTTATAAACCACACAAGCTCTGGGCTAACTAGCTCACTCGCAAATTTTGCATTTAACGCAGTATTCCCTATTGTAGCAAATATACTCTGTGATTACGCAGATAAATGTATTGCATAACAAAACACTTAAGCAGAAAGCTTAAGTGTTTTATTTTATAGTTATTAAATTTTCTACATATTTTTTTGATTTATCTGACTCTCAGCATTATCAAGCTCAGCTTTAACCTGCTCTAACTGTTCTTCTAATTGACCTTTTTCAAGCTCTAGTTGATTGATGCTGTTATCAATATCTTGAACGCTAACATTGTTTGCTTCATCAAACCTTTTTTGTATTTCTTCTCTCTTTTTAACTAGTTCTTGAATTTTCTCAACCAATGCTACAAGCTTGTTTTCCTTGTCCACTTTTCCAGCCGTCAACTCACTTATTTTTTGTTTGATTGCTACAAGTGCTTCTGCTGCAAAATTATCCTCCTTTTCGCTCTTCATGCCCTTAAATATAATTATAAACCTTGAATAAATCGCATAAATCACAACGGAAAGTATATAACAACTGCAAACATTTTGAAAAACCGTATTATCTAACCAAACTTTATTAAATAATCCGTCATAAAGTATATTTAATAACACTGAAAGTAGCATGGGTATAAAAACAATTACAGTGTTCACTGCTTTGCGTTTGCTCTCGCATAGTTTCTCTGTCGACTTTTTTATTGGCCATTTAATAAGCATAGTAAGCATAAAAATCAATATTGAAATTACAATCATCTCAATAGAAAAGTCTTTTAAATATAATAAAATTTCGCTGTCCATTTTTCCTCCAAAAGTTTCGACTAAGTATTAATTTGCCCTCCTCTAGTTTAATTGTAGTTCCTATAATTTCTAATGCTCTCTAACTTTTACTAATAACTGCTAGTATTTTAGCAATAAAAAAAAGCATCAAAATTTGATGCTTTTTAAATGTTTTACAAAACTTATTTGCTAGCAGAATTTTGAGCTAATTCTTCATCAGAAATGCAAAGCATGAAGATTCCGCCTAAAAGATTGCAAAGAAGTAAAGTACAAATTGCGATGCCTGTTAATTCTGACTTAGTTTTAGCTGTGTTCATCTTCTTTAAAGCAATAATACCTACTACAAGAGGAACAATTAGCCAGAATGTACAAATCATACTTAAAATAATAAATACTTTAGCTGCAGTTTTCATCTTTTCTACCTCCATTAGTTTTAAAATACCATATTATATTCATACGCGTCAATGAAAATGACATTTTTGTCCAAACTTTGAACAATTTGCAAAATTATGCTTTATTCAATTATATTGAATAAAATAAAACTGCTCACTAAAAACTCCTTAATAAAAAGCCCTCAAAGCTTATCTCTTTGGGGCTTTTATTTTACTCGATTTTATTTTTAATAACCTTTATTTTTTATTAGTAGGTCAAAGTTACCTTTGCCAACTAGTGGCGATGTTAGCATTCTATATCTTGGAGTTTGATAAAGCTTTTGGATCTTATCAAAGTTTTTATCAATGTCAGACATCAATTCAGCCAATGTGTCAATTTCTTTTAATTCTGCTTTTGTAAGTGCGTTAATAGGTTTATCTAATGCAATAGGCTTAAAAGTGTAGTTATACTCCATATTCATAACAGCAAAGAAATCCAAAAATAAGTATTTTAAAATATGTTCCGCCGTCGCCTCGTCTGCTCCATATATTAGCTTAGACACGAATCCAGCATCTTTTCTATACATTTTCCAAGCATCTGCCGCCGTGTAAAACTGGTTCTTTCCAAAGTCCAAATACTCATTACAAATATTATTCTTTTTAAATAGTGGGTCTTTAAGCCAATCCTCGTCATAGAGGTCGTCCATATCTATCATAACCCACCTCTTCTGCTTTTCGTCATAGTACTCATTAACAAAATGGTCTAGGCTTTTATTTTCATCTAAATATCTTGCCCAACCAGCCCTGCTTCTACAAGGAATGCCGTTCGCTTTAAGTATTGCACAAGTTAGTACTGAAACATATCTACAAGTAACGTTCAACCTATTTTGAACTGGTCTTCCAATATAAAAGCCTTTTTTATCGCGTCTAAAAATTTCAGCAAACATTGAACTCGCTGTAACAAATATGTCATCCTCACTCATGGGAGTTGTATAATCAACATATGCAAAATCCCCATACTCGTGTACATCACGCCCCTCAAGTGCCCACTGGAAAAGCACTCTATGAATGGTAACATTCATTAGATGATGACACAATTTTTTTAAGCTCTTATCACACTTATTTACAAACAAATCTATTGCTTCTTGCTTATATTTACCAAGGTCGGTAAACATTGAGGTATTTAAATAAAACTCTTTAATCTTGTCCTTTGCCATTTAAGTAGTCCTTTATAGCAATATAATAGCACAATCAAAAGTTTTTCGTCAAAAAAAATCACTTATAGCAAATGTCAAAAGTGATAATAAATTAACAAACTATTTTCTATAATAATCCGAGGGTCTAGTAACAAGGTAAATATACCAAATATATCCTATTAGCGGAATGAATAGAACAAAAATATAATAACCACTCTTACCGATATCATGCATTCGCCTAATGATTAGCGAGATAGACGGCAAAAGCTCTATTAAGCAAAATAAAGTAAAAAGAGCAATCATTATAATACTAAAACTATTGAAAGTGGTATTTAGAGCAAGCAAACTAATTAGTAATAGCACAATAAGCACATGCATAATTATAGCATTTGGTAAAACACCAAGCCAGAACTCTCTTCTTGTGGTTTGCCCGTGAAAATCCAATGTTCTATCAAAAAACAATCTAAACGCCTTACCCATTGTCATAAATTAATTATTATCAAATAAGTAAATAATATACAGATTATCAGTTGTCTAAAATGGCTTTTATATATTCAATAGCTAAATGCTGATTAAATCTCCCATTGCAAATAATCGTATTTCTTATGTAAATTTTCCATGGACATATTATAGTACACTTAGTTTCAAATAAAAACTCTTTTTTAGTTCTTACTCTTTACAATTTTGCACCGCTGAATTATAATCTATTTAGTAATGGAGAAAATAATATGTATGTATTAAAAAAATACTATGATACCCCAAACGGCTCTTATATTAAATTAAGTTTTGACGATAGACCTTTCGATATCCACGATGTCGAACTTGATTACGAAGCTGGACTATACTCAGTATGTTTAGCAAAAACAATAGGGCTTCCGTATCTTAAAACTAAAATAGCGTTTAATAAAATTTGGTATGCTCTTGGGAATCCCCTTTCTAAAGAACAAAACGTAAATGCAATAAAAGCAATGATGAAAGAGGATTTTGTTTTGGTTGACTCAAATGACGAGGTTTATTGTGTATCAAAGCGAATTCCAACTTCAAAGTTTAAGGGCGTTCAAAATTATGATGGCTGTTACTTCCACTTCTTAAAACAACACATGAATGTCATTCCTTTAAGAGATATTGCCCATGGCTTTTGGCATGAAAATCTTTTTGACGATAATTTTAGGTCTGACCTTTTTGCAGACGGTGAAGAGGCTCTTCCAGTTGTGCAAAAAGCTATAACTTTGCTTAATACTTCCAATACCACCAATGATGACGACTTAAGCATATTAAAAACCATAAAAATCCAGGTTGATGAAATCTGTACCTGGAAATACAAAATACTTTCCCCTGCTTATAAACAGAAAATGTTAGAAGCACTAGAACACAACACTAAAAAAATACTTGATAGAAAAACCCCTGTTGTTAAGCAAGTTTACAAAAAACAAGTTGAGCAAACACAAACAAACGAAGAGACTGAGGGCTTAACTAGATAGATTATACTAAACATAAATAGTATATCGATATTTTAAAATTGATAAAACAACACGTACTTTCGTACTATTTTTCGGAGGCAAAACAATGCTATACTTTACATCAGACAACCACTTTGGCGATTATGCCACATTTGAATGCGATAGACGTCCTTTTAAAAGCGTCAAGAAATGCGACAAGTACATGATTAAGCAACTAAACAAGGCTTGCCAAAAAGATGATACTATTTATTTTGTCGGCGACTTTTTTGACTGCGATGGCGTGCAATATACGTCGTGGAGGGATATCGCTGCTAAGTACGTCAAAAAAATTAAAGCACAAAAAATACTGATAATTGGCAACAATGAAGAAAGAATAATTAAGTACTTTTTTAATGGTAACTTTGACGCCTTTAAACAATGGTGCTTAAATCTAGGCTTTATTGATGTTTTGCAAAACGCAACAGTAACTTTTAATGGCAAAGAATATTACCTCGTACATAGACCATCTCAGTTCAAGGCTGGCGTTGAAAATTTGTTCGGGCATACTCACAAGTTTAGTGGAATATATAAATCTTTTGGAATCAACGTTTCTACGAATATATACGACTTTAAGCCATTAACTCAAAAAGATGTTGAAGAACTAATTGCACTTAAAAATCAATATGTTGACAATTTAGATAATAAAATATGGTAAATTAATATAAAGCAAAACGAACTCTTAATGAGTTCGTTTTTTTAATCTATGTTTTTGCTAAATTTTATCCTTCAATTTAATATTATGAATTGCTCTATAAATATCCATCCAAGAAGTTACCTTAGTAACATTTTTAAGCTTAACGTTTTTTATACCTGCGTCTTTGAAATGCAAAACAGATATGTTTTCATTTGCAAACTGCATAACATTCTCTGGGCTATCGTCTATCATAACATCAATCTTTAATTCTTTGCATTTTCCTATTTTGTTTTTAACGCTCCAATATATTCCATCAAACTTTATGCAAAGCTCGTCAAGCTTTTTCTCAGCATCGAGTTTTTCTTGCTCTCTATAATACCCTCTTAAAGTAATGATATATAAGTTATGCCCTTGTTCTTTAAGATTTGTTAATATTTCTTTTGCCC
>CATKXA010000030.1 GCA_949840475.1 uncultured Thermoanaerobacterales bacterium
ATACAAGCTGTCTGCAAGTTCCATTGTTGGCTTTCTATGTGTAATAACAATGAATTGTGTGTCCTTACTAAAGTTCTTTAGGTATTTAGCAAACCTTTCAACGTTTGCATCGTCAAGTGCTGCTTCTATTTCGTCAAGCACACAGAAAGGCATTGGACGAAGCTTAAGTATAGCAAACAATATAGCAACAGCTGTAAGAGCCTTTTCTCCACCAGATAATAGTGTAATGTTTTGTAGCTTTTTGCCTGGTGGCTCTGCAATAATATCAATACCGCATTCAAGTAAATTTATATCCTCTTCAAGTTTAAGCTCAGCCCTTCCACCGCCAAACAACTCTTTAAATGTCTTTTGGAAGTTCGTATTTATTTGGTCAAACTGAGACTTAAATCTTGATTCCATTTCATTGGTTAACTCTTTGATAATTTTAACAAGGTCAGCTTCGGCAGTTTTTAAGTCATCTCTTTGAGCTGTTAAATCGTCGTATCTAGCTGTTACTTCTTTAAGTTCCTCAATAGCACCGACATTAACATAACCAAGACTAGAGATTTGTTTTTTCACTTTTGCAGACTCTGCCAAGCCTTCTGTTAGTTCAAATAATTCATCTTTAAAAGCGACGGCTGAGCCATAGGTCATATTATATTCTTCCCAAACACGCTCTTGCATAGTCTCAATATCAGTATCAATTTTAGCAAGACCCATTTCTTCTTTGGTCTTTCTTTCAGACAATGTCTGCAACTGATTAGATAACGCCATTTTGTTTTGGTCTGCGATAGCCATGTCTGATTGAAGCTGTGACTTGTAGCTATCAAGATTAGCGAGTTTGTCACGAACAACCTGCAACTCTTGCATATTTCCTTTGTATGAAGACTCTTCAGTCATCTTTTCTAGCTGGTTTTCAAGCTCCGCAAGCATTGATAAAGTCTTTTGCAACTCTAGTTTATTTTCCCTATATCTATAATTGCTCTCAGCTATGCTTGTTTCTAAACGCTCTTTTTCAAAAGTTAGTGCTGATTGCTCAGAAATTTTGCTCGCACTTTTAACTTTTAGCTCAGTTAATGTGTCATAAAGCTCCTCTCTTTGCTTTCTTAAAACATCAAACCTACTATTCTCTTTACGCTTGTTTTCACTAACTTCTTGCTTTTTATCGTTTATCTCTTGCTCTTCACTTGAAGCTTTTGCAATAGCGTCATCTAAGAGTGCTATTCTATCTAGGATAGTCTCAAGCGAGAACTCTGTTTGCCTGCTTTCACGCTCTAAGTCAGATTGTAAATCCTCAAGCCTAGCAATTTCATCAGTTTGTTTTACAGCATCAACTTCCAAAGCATGATAGTTTTCATTTTCACTATTTAGTTTTTGGTTACCCTTTTCAATTTGAGCATTGATTTGCTGTTGCTTTTCAAGCATTGCCTTAACTTCAGTTTTCATAAGCTCAAGAGCTTTGTTTAAATCTTCAATCTCACGCTGTCTACCAATGAGGTTCGTTGACTCTTTTTTGCTACCACCAGTGATTGCACCTTGTGGATTGATTATGTCGCCTTCAAGAGTAACAATTTTCACAGCATATGATGTAAGCCTAGCCAAATTTACAGCGTTGTCTAGATTATCAACAATAACAGTTGCACCTAACAAATGATTAAAAATTGGTGCAAGCTTTTTGTCGTAACTAATAAGCTCAGATGCAATACCAAGCACACCTTTTGCGTTAAGTTTTTGCTTAATATGGTCTGGAACAACTCTTGCTTTAACACTTTCAATAGGCAAAAATGTTGCTCTTCCGAAACGGTTTTGCTTTAAGTAATTGACAATATATTTTGCATGGTCTTCGCTTTGAGTAACAATGTTTTGCACAGAAGCACCAAGTGCCATTTCTATTGCAGTTTCTAAATTCTCAGGCACTTTCATAAGCTTAGCTACAACACCAACAATCATTCCACCAAGCGTAGAATTTGTCTTTGCTTGGTCAAGTAGCCTTTTGACAGAAACTATAAAACCCTCATTGTCCTCCTGCATTTCTTGCAAAACTCTAGCACGTGAGAGTTTGGTATGGTACTCCACTTTCATGTCGTCAAGTTTCTTAGCAATTTCGTTATTTTTAGATACTAACTGCTGGATTTTATCAGTGATATCATCAATAGCAAGCTTTTTATCACTCTTAGCTGCTATAATATTTTGGAAATTGTTTTGAGCTACAACTAACTCAGCCTCTATATCTTTTAACCTTGCTTTTATTCCCTCACTCTTTGTATTAAGCTCACTTTGTTTATCTTTTAAAACTTGTTTTTCAGTCTTAATACTAGAAAGGTTGGATTTTACATCGCTTAATTTATCTAATGTTGAGTATATCTCGCCCTCTTGCTCTTTAGCCATTTTTTCGCCAGCTAAAATCCTATCAGCAATCTCTAAATACTCCTGATTGATTTTTTCTGCTTGCCTATCAAGCTCGCTTATCATGTTATTAGTAGTTTCAAGTGACTTGATATTTTCTTCAAGTGCTTTTTTCAAATTGTCGCTTAAAACTTCATCTTGCGAAATATCTGTTTTATATTTTTCAGCAGTTGCTTTTAAGTTGGTTATACGCTCTTTAATAAGCTTGCTTTCGCCACTCTTTTTTTCAAGACCAACAGTCAAATTCAATAGCTCATCACGCAAGGTTTCAATAGTCCTGTCAAGCTCTTGAATTTTTTGAGAACTTAAGTTAAAGCTCTTCACAGCCTCTTCAAAATCAGCAGTTTTTAAAGTAATTTCTTCAATAATACCATCTAATCTCTGCCTGATTTTTGACTTACTATCTTCAGCACTATCATACTGATGCACATAAATATTTAGCTCTAAAAATTTAAGCCTATCTCTTAGTTCTAAAAACTTTTTCGCATTTTCAGACTGCTTTGCTAAAGGTCCAAGTTGCCTTTCAAGCTCGCTGATAATATCACAAAGCCTAGTTAAATTGTCTTGAGTCCTCTCAAGCTTTCTCTCTGCTTCTACTTTACGACTCTTAAACTTTGAAATGCCTGCAGCTTCTTCAAAAACGGACCTACGTTCTTCAGGCTTAGCTGAAAGTAGGCTGTCTATCTTGCCTTGACCTATAACGCAATAGCTCTCTTTTCCAAGACCAGAGTCACGCAAAATATCAACAATGTCTTTAAGTCTGCATTGGTTCTTGTTAATCAAATATTCACTGTCGCCCGACCTATATAGCTTACGCGTTAAAACCACCTCATCATAGTCAACAGGAAAAATCTTTTCAGTGTTGTCAAAATATAATGACACTTCAGAAAAGGACTGAGGCTTACGCGATTCAGTTCCATTGAATATGACGTCTTGCATGCTTGAACCTCTAAGAGACTTTGGGCTTTGCTCACCCATAACCCACCTGATAGAATCAGCAACGTTGCTCTTACCACAACCATTGGGTCCAACAATACCAGTTACACCAGACTCAAACTTGACTTCAAGCTTGTCTGCAAATGACTTAAAACCATAAATTTCTAGTTTTTTAAATTTCATAATTCTCTCTACTTTTGTTTATACTTGTTCTAAATTTTTTAATGTTTCGAGAGCTGCTTTTTCTTCAGCAACACGTTTTTTTCTAGCCTTTCCTCTGCCAACAGCTTTGCCATTAATATAAACCACGCAGTCATAGTGTTTTTGATTACCCTCGCCCATGACTTCTGTTTTGTATGCAACAACCTTTGAAGGAAATAATTCATTTAGTTTGCTCTTATTGCTTTCAGGCACACCTGATAACTTTAACGCTTTTAAATCCTCTCTAAAGGTATCAAGAACAAAGTTTGATGCAGTGCTTAAGCCTCTGTCTAAATAAATAGCTGCCACCAACGCCTCAAAAGCGTCTGCCTTCATGGCATCAGTTGGCTCAGAATGTTTTAACCCCTCGCCTACAAATAAGAATTTGTCTAGCTTCAAAGCACTAAACTTTATAGCTAGCGAACTTTCGCTAACAAGCGACGCTCTCATTTTAGACAAGTCCCCTTCTGACTTGCCAAAGTTTCTATACAGATAGTCAGAAATAATGAGCGAAAGCACACTATCGCCCAAATACTCTAGCCTTTCATTAGAAACATATTTGTGCTCATTTGCATAACTCGAATGAGTAAAAGCTATTTTTAATAGCGTTCTGTTTTTAAATGTGCACCCGATTGTTTGAAAAATACTTGAATAATTATCCATTTTAAATTCCTTTTATTAAACATTTTCTAAAAGGCCAGCTCTTAGCTTTTCAATAAAGCCAGACTCATGAATCTCAACAACCTGTTTTACACAAGAAAGTATTGTTTCGGCTTTACTGCTACCATGAGTTTTTAAAACTATTTTATTTACGCCTAAAAATGGAGAACCGCCTTGAGTATTGTAATCCATTTTGCTTTTTATTGCTTTAAAAGCCTTTTTCATCATTAGTGCACCAAGTTTTACGCCTATCCCTGATTCATTGATAGTATTTTTCATTAGCTTCAAAACATTCATCACGGCTCCTTCAGTCGCCTTTAATGCAATGTTTCCTGCAAATCCGTCAGATACAATAACGTCAACATTGCCAGATAAAATATCTCTAGCTTCAACATTTCCAACAAAGTTGATTTTTTTATTGTTTTTAAGTAGCTCAAACGCCTCATGAGTAAGTGCGTTGCCCTTTTTGTCTTCAGTACCGATGTTTAGTAGCCCAACCCTAGGGTTTTGAACTTTGAGCATGCTCTGCATATAAACTGTGCCCATAACAGCGAATTGCTCTAAGTATTCTGGCTTACAATCTACATTCGCCCCACAGTCGATTAGCATTGTTTTGCCACCAAGCAAAGTTGGAAGAGTTGGTGCAAGTGACGGACGCAAGACACCATCCATTCTGCCAATAATAAATAATCCACCGCTAAGTACTGCCCCAGTACTACCAGCACTTATCATACCAATAACATCGTCGTCAGTTTTAAGCTTGTTTAAACCAACAACAAGCGAGCTGTCTTTTTTAGCTCTAATAGCAGCAGTTGGAGATTCCTCGTTTGTGATAACTTCACTTGCCTCTAGAATTTCAATTCTATCGCCAGTGTAACCATACTCATCTAAAATTGACTTTATTTCACTGCTCTTGCCAGCAAGAATAATATTAATGTCTTCAATTAAATTAACACTGGTAATCGCACCTTTAACAATCTCAAGCGGTGCATAATCGCCACCATGTGCATCAATAACAATTTTCAAGATATTTTCTCCTAAATATATATTTTTATTATTATATAATAAATGCTTATGTTTTTCCAACTGATTTAACGCTTATTCAAGTATTTTTGTTATTTATACACAAGCAGGCTAGTTGCCATGAAAAGCAAGCAACAAAAACCAAAAAACGCAAAACAACCAAAATTACACACAAAAAAAGACGCCAAAAGCGTCATTTTTTTGAAATCATTGCGAAAAACTATTTTTTCTCGTCTGCCTTAACAAGCATTTTCTTCTCGCCATTATAATATCCGCATTCAGGGCAAACTGCATGTGATGCCTTTTTTGCATGGCATTGAGGGCACTCAACAAGAGTTGGAGCTTTTGCTTTCCAGTTAGCTACTCTAGATCTGCCTGCTGCCTTAGATACTTTATGTTTAGGTACTGCCATTATGTTTTCCTCCTACCTTACTGATAATTTCAATCCACTATGCGGACTAATTAATAAATTTTGGACAAATGCAATCTTGGTCATTTAAGTTCATGCCGCAATTTTGACAAATGCCTTTACAATCTTCCCTACAAAGCACTTTCGAGGGAAACGATAATATAATATTATCTTCTATTATTGGGTCTAGTGCAACTTTACCGTCTTTATAAGTAAACTCATCTTCCTCATCTAAAGTAGCACTAACTGTTTGGTTTAATTCTATGAACAAGTTTTTTTCAAAACTTGCCCCACACCTATCGCACATGAATTCACATGGGACGCGGATATTCCCTTCTAAATGAAGCAAACCATCAAGGTCTACATAAAAGTTCATTTTGACTGACGCCATTGATGAGATTTTATGTGGCAAGAACGCCTCTTCACTTATTTTTAAAGGACAATTAAACGAACATTTAAAACGCTTATTTGGCGATTCTAATGCTGAAGATAACTCAAGAACAACCATAGATATCTCCCCTAAAAGCGCAAAGTTATTATATACTTACGCTTTTTGTTTGTCAACGCATTTAACGAAAATTGTTAAATCTTTACAAGCTTTTTAGTGTCTTGCATGATAACAAGTTCTTCGTTAGTTGGAATAACGTAAACTTTAACACGGCTATCATCTGTTGAAATCATAACTTCTTTGCCTCGAGCAAAATCTTTTAAATTACGATCTTTGTCTAGACAAATTCCTAAAGCTTCTAAGCCACTTAAAACTGACTCTCTATACTCACAGCCGTTCTCACCAACGCCAGCAGTAAAGGCAATCGCGTCCACACCACCAAGAGCTGCAATATAGCTACCAATATATTTTTTAACTCTATACGTGCTCATGTTAAGAGCAAGCCTTGCATCGTTTGCTTTGGTATTTCTTTGCTTAGAGTATGCTATTTCTTCCACATCTCTCATATCCTCAGAAACACCAGAAACACCAAGTAGCCCACTCTTTTTATTTAGGTATGTAATAACCTCGCTTACATTCATTCCAGTTTCTTTAACAAGTCTTTCAACAACGCTAGCGTCTATATCGCCACTTCTTGTACCCATAACCAAGCCTTCAAGTGGTGTGTAACCCATAGATGTATCTACACACTTACCACCGTCAATAGCAGAAACACTAGCACCATTACCGATATGACAAACAATGAACTTTCCTTCTTTACCCATGATAGATGCAAGTCTTGACGCAACATATCTATGAGATGAACCATGGAAACCATATTTTCTAATGCCCCATTTCTTGTATGCCTCTTTAGGTATTGCATATCTATAAGCAAAATCTTTCATTGTTGAGTGGAAAGCAGTGTCAAATACCGCCACCTGAACAGCTTTAGGCATTTGCTTTTTACAAGCCCTAATACCTAGTATGTGTGCTGGTTGATGCAAAGGTGCAAGCGGAGTTAAAGCTTCAATTTCCTTTTCTACCTCGTCAGTAATAACAACGCTTTCAGTGAACTTTTCGCCACCATGCACAATTCTGTGACCAACAGCTTTAATCTCACTAAGCGACTTAACAACCTTGTCCTCTACTAGGCTACCAAGAACTACCTTGATTGCCTCAACATGTGTAGGCATCAAAATGTCTACTTTATTGGTTTTACCATTGAGTTTTTGAACATGTCTACCATCAATACCAATTCTTTCTGCAACACCCTTAACTAATACCTCTTCAGTTTTAGCGTCAAAAAGTTGATACTTAATAGTTGAACTACCTGCATTAATAACTAAAATTTTCATTTTTTACTCTCCCTTTATAGAATTTTTTGCTTGAAGTGCTGTTATTGCTATAACTAACACAATTTCGTCAGCGTTAGCACCCCTAGATAAATCGTTGATTGGCTTTTTAAGCCCTTGAAGTAGCGGACCAACGGCCTTAACATTTGCAAAGCGTTGAACTAGCTTGTAGCCGATATTACCAGCCTCTAGGTCTGGAAACACAAGTACATTAGCCCTTCCTTCCAAACTTGAGTCCAAACATTTACGCTTAGCCACTTCTGGAACGATTGCAGCATCTGCTTGTATCTCTCCATCTATTATTAGCATAGAATCCATGCGTCTTGCAAGCTTATAAGCCCTTTTTATTTTTTGTACGTCTTCATTTTCTACATTTACATTAGCTTTAGTTGAATATGACAACAGTGCAACTCTTGGTTTAATACCACAAATCTGTTCAGCAGTTTTAGCGGATAGTACTGCAATTTCAGCAAGCTCCTTATCTGTTGGGTTTACAACTACTGCACAATCGCCCATAACCATCAAGCCATTTTCTCCAAGCGAAGAACCTTTTGGTGTTTCTAAAATTAAACTACTTGAAACTTTAGATATTCCTTCTCTTGTTTTAATGATTTGAAAGGCTGGCCTCATAACATCAGCAGATTCAGTGACAGCCCCCGCAACCACGCCATCAGCATCTTCACTCTTTACCATCATGGTCGCATAATACATAGGATTTTTAACAAGCTCTTGTGCCTGTTCTTCAGTTAAGCCCTTACTTTTTCTCAAGTCATAAAGAGATTTTGCATACATCTCTCTTTTTTTACCCTCAGACTCAACATCGATGATTTCAATGTTCTTCATTGCTTTTTTAGATAATTTATCTTTAAGCAATATTTTGTTGCCAATTAAGATAAGCTTACAGATATTGAGTAGCGAAACCTTTTCAGCAGCCTCAATAATTCTATCATCATTACCCTCTGGCAATACTATTGTTTTACCAGAACCTTGAGCACGCTTAACAATTTCTGTAAAAGCATCGTTTTCTACTTTAGGTTTTTTGCTAAACAAATGTATATCCTCCAATTCATTGCGTATTTGAATTTTCTTTAGTATAATGTGTATTATAAAACAAGATTTAAAAAAAATAAAATGTTTAGAGAGATTTTTTATGAAACTTTGTGCAATTATTTCTGAATTTAACCCATTTACCAATGGTCATGCCCACATTATTTCCGAAGCAAAGCAAAAAACTGGCTGTAAAATACTCAGCCTCATGAGCGGAAACTTTGTTCAGCGTGGTCAAATGGCAATTTTAGATAAGTATAAACGTGCACAAATAGCTATAGCCCAAGGGGCAGACTTTGTTTTTGAACTACCTCTACATTACGCAATCTCTCCCGCTGAGAAGTTTGCTGAAGGAACTGTTAAGTGCCTATATGCACTTGGCGTTAGCTATATCGCTTTCGGCACAAGCCTTGAAGACAACAGTGTACTAGAAAAAATAGCTAAAATTAAAGCAAATGAGCCACAAAGCATTAAAAATAATATCAAAAGTTTCATGAAACAAGGCTTGCCTTACACAAAAGCAATAAAGAACGCATATTTAATAGAGCTAAAGCAAGAACAATCTCTTGTCGATTTAGTGTTTAGCTGTCCAAATAATATCCTCGCCCTTGAATACCTTACAGCTATTGTAAAGCATGGCTATAATATCACTCCAATTTACGTAAAGCGTACTGACGGCGGTTACAATTCAGCTTTCGTTACTAAATGCAAAATAAATAACAATAAAATTAATTTTGCCAGTGCTTCCTACATTAGAAGCCTAATAGAAAACAACAATTTAAAGGTGGTAAAAAAACTAGTACCACAGCCTTGCTACGAGCATTTAAAAACTATAGATAAAGCTTCTATAATAACTGCTAATGCCAAGCTTGACGCTGTTATAATTAATAAACTTAGAACCTTTACAGTCCAAGATTTGTACAACTTTTTTGATTTTGATAAAGCCCTTGCAAGTGCGATTTATCAAAATGTGCAAAAGCTCTGCTCATTAGAAGCTATAAGCACATCTGCCAGCAACAAAACTTACAGACAGTCACGAATTAAAAGGCTACTTTTTTTATCATACTTTGGCATCACAAAAGAGCTTTATAAATCGCTTGATGCAAACCTGTTGCCTATAAACGCACTTGCTGTTAAAGCAGACTGCAAACAAGATTTGTCTAAGCTTATTAAACTTTGTAAATCACCTATCCTTGTATCTAGTAAAGACTATCAGGTTCTTAGCGGTATAAATAAACAATCGGCAGATTTGGTTTTATCTGGCTCTCTGCTTTATAATGTTTGTAACACCCGCGAAAGTAGTCAAGATTTGTGCAAATTTATTTAGCATTTTACAAGAAAACAAGTCATAAACTTAATGTATGACGCAGACCAAAACTTTGAAAATAAAAAAAATGAGCTTTAAAGATTTCTCTTTTAGCTCTTTTTTGCTTTCTATAGCTATTATTGTTGTCATGATACTAATACTTGTTAGCCCTGTTAGATACGCAGATAGCGTGATAACTGGGCTAAAGCTCTTCTTTAAAGCAGTGCTTCCAGGGCTATTGCCTTTCATGTTTTTAACAAAGCTCTTGACTGAATTTAACGTTATTGGTAAGCTTTCAAATAAGCTTAATGTTCCAATTAATAAACTTTTGGGCATAAATGGTAGCGGCTTTTATGCATTTATAATGAGTGCTATCTCTG
>CATKXA010000031.1 GCA_949840475.1 uncultured Thermoanaerobacterales bacterium
ATAGACGCGAATGCTGTTTGCTAGGTTACTTGACGCTAGCTTTGTTTCATCCAAATGAGCAGACGCTGTTGTTTTAAAAAACACAAAGCCTAAGCTTAATATGCTAATTGTACCGCATAATATAAAAAAAGCAAGAATTCGACCTATTATGTGTTTTTTCTTTTTGTCCATATCACGGTTAGTATTAGCTTTTTTATTAAAAACTATTACTATTTTTACTCAAGAAATGTTGAAAAATTTTTTATATATATGTATAATTAATATATTATGGAAAAACAAAAGAGATATTTAATCAAAACATACGGCTGTCAAATGAATGTCCATGAGTCTGAAAAACTTTCAGGCATTTTGGAGCAAATGGGTTATACCCTAGCAGATACTGAAACTGATGCTGATTTGATACTTTTTAACACCTGTGCAATAAGGGAGAGTGCAGAGCAAAAAATCTATTCTCACATAGGCGAATTAAAAAAATATAAAAAGCAAAGGAAGGACATGATAATCGCTGTTTGTGGTTGCATGAGCCAGCAACAAAAAGCAGCTGAAAATATAATGACCAAATATCCATTTGTGGATATAGTTTTTGGTACGCACAATATTGCTAAACTTAAAGAGTTAATCGAAAAAAGACAGCAGTCTAAAAAACGCGTTCTATCAATAGTTGAAACTGAGGATATCAAAGAGAGAGATGGCATGCCAAAGGTACGAACTAGCGGCTACAACGCATGGGTAAACATAACCTATGGATGCAACAACTTTTGCACATACTGCATAGTTCCATATGTTAGAGGCAGAGAAGTAAGTAGACCCTTAAGCGACATTGTAGGCGAAGTTGAAGGACTTTTAAAAGAAGGCTACAAAAAAATCACTCTTCTTGGCCAAAATGTCAATTCTTATGGTAATGACCTTAATGACGAGGACCAGACCTTTGCTAAGCTACTAAAAGCAATAGACAATCTGCCTTACGATTTTTGGCTATCATTCATGACCTCGCACCCAAAAGATATCTCTTTTGAAGTTCTAGACACTATTGCAAGCTCTAAGCACATAATGCACTATTTACACTTGCCAGTTCAGTCTGGAAGCGACAATGTGTTAAAAGCCATGAACAGAAGATACACCGCTAGCGATTATTTGAAAAAAATTGACTATGCTAAGAACAAAATTTCAGATATTGAATTTTCTTCAGATATAATCGTGGGCTTTCCTGGCGAAACAGAAGAAGATTTTAATGATACTTTAAAACTAATTTCTAAGGTCAAGTATAGTCAGCTATTCACATTTATATACAGCAAGCGTCGTGGTACTGTTGCTGAAAAAATGGAAAACCAAATAGAACTAAAAATCAAAAAAGAAAGACTTGCTAGGCTAATTGAAAAGCAAAACGAAATTGCAACTCTTGAGGCACAAAAGTACATTGGCAAGACATTAGAAGTATTAGTAGAGGGCAAACTTAAAAATAAAAATAAATTAATTGCAACCAGCAAATGTGGAAAAAATGTTCAACTAGAGGGCAGCGATGAGCTTTTAGGCAAGTTTATTAAAGTCCGTGTTGAATCAAGTAAATTAACAGTACTATTTGCTAAAGAGGAGAAATAAAATGGCTCTTTCACCAATGATGCAACACTATATGACCACGAAAGAAAAGCATAAAGATGCTATCTTGTTTTACAGGCTAGGCGACTTTTATGAGATGTTTTTTGAAGACGCAGAACTATGTTCTAGAGTTTTGGAATTGACGCTAACGGGTAAGGAGTGTGGTTTAGATAAAAAAGCCCCTATGTGCGGACTACCTTACCATGCTGCAGATACTTATATCGCAAAGCTTATAGACCTTGGGTACAAAGTGGCAATCTGCGAGCAGCTTTCAAACCCCGCCACCACCAAAGGCTTAGTTGTGCGTGATGTTGTCCGCATTGTAACACCTGGTACTGCCATTGAAGATGAGGTACTTGTTGCAGACAAGAACAATTTTCTTTGTTCAGTTTTTGTTGACCGCTCAAACATTGGTGTTTGCTGGGCAGACATATCAACAGGGTTAATGGAAATGTGCGAGTTCACAGAGAGCGACAGCATAAAACTTCTAGACGATACACTAAGCAGAATACGTCCAACTGAAATAATCTGCAACAGCTCAGCTTTAAACATAAAAGATTATCTTGCAAGTGTTAAGCTTGGCTCTTGTGCTGAGTTTACTAAATATGATGACGAAAAGTATGGACTATCATCAAGTGAGCAAGCACTTAGAGCTCAGTTCAATGTTCGTACATTAGATGTGTTTGACGTGAAAAACAAAAAATTCGCTATTAGAGCAGGTGGCGGACTTTTAGCATACATACTTGAAACTCAAAAGCGTTCTGCATCAAACATTAAAAAACTCAATGTTGTAAAAGATGATAGATACATACATATCGATATCAATACTAGAAAGAACTTAGAGCTTTCTGAGAGCATGTCGCTAAAAAGAAAGCACGGCTCACTTCTTGGTCTTTTAGACACAACAAAGACCTCTATGGGTGCTAGAAAGATGAGGCTATTTATCGACCAGCCTCTAAGAGATGAAGTGCTTATTAATAATAGGCTTGACGGTGTTGAAGAGCTAATGAAAAATGTTATGCTCAGAAACACCATGAGTGAAATCTTACTTAACATTCAAGACATTGAACGTAAGTGCTCTAAAATCGCTGCTGGTACAATTCAGCCAAAGGAGTGCTACAATCTTGGAGAAACTTTGCTTAAAGCAAAAAGTTTAAAAGAATCCCTTGCTAAATGTTCTAGTAAAATTTTACAAGAGGCAAATAGTAAAATACTTGATCTAAGCGAACTGGCTGACTTATTAATTAGTGCAATAGACCCTGAAAGCTCATCTAACCTTAAAGACGGCGGTTATATCAAAAGCTCATTTTCAACAGAGCTAAGACAAATACGTAGAGTTAGTGAATATGGTAAACAGTGGCTTGCAGAGCTTGAACAAAGCGAGCGAGAAAAAACTGGCATCAAGAACTTAAAGACTGGATACAATAGAGTTTTTGGATATTATATTGAAGTATCAAAATCATGGATTGCACAAGTACCGTCGTCATACATCAGAAAACAAACAATGACAACAGGCGAGAGATACATTACTCCTGAGCTTAAAGAAATGGAGTACAAAATCTTAAACAGCGTTGACGAAGCTTTAAAGATAGAAACTGAAATCTTCCAAAAGATTAAAGACACATTAAACTCATACGTTCTTCAGATGCTCGACATGTCGGACGCAATCGCAGTGGTTGACTGTTTAATAAGCTTAGCTGCTGTTAGCCAAAAGTATCATTACTGCAAACCAACTATAAATAACTCTGTAAACCACATAAAAATTGTAGACGGCAGACACCCAGTAGTTGAGTCACTTCTAAAAGGAACAGACTTCGCTCCTAACGATACTCTTCTTGATAGCGATGCAAATAGAACAATGCTTATAACTGGTCCAAATATGGCGGGTAAAAGTACATATATGCGTCAAGTAGCAATTATTACTTTGCTTGCACATATCGGTTGCTTTGTGCCTGCAAAAGAGGCAGAAATCTGCATTGTAGATAGAATATTTACAAGAGTTGGAGCTAGTGACGATTTGGCGTTTGGTCAATCAACATTTATGGTTGAAATGACTGAGGTATCAAATATCCTTCAAAATGCAACAGACAAGAGCTTAATCATTTTGGACGAAGTTGGCAGGGGAACATCTACTTATGACGGGTTATCTATCGCTTGGGCTATTATGGAGTATTTGAGCAAACATTTAAAGGCAAAAACGCTATTTTCTACTCATTATCATGAGCTTACCGACCTTGAGGGCGACATTGAGGGCGTTAAAAACTATAGAGTTATGGTAAAAGAGTATAACGACACTATTATCTTTTTGCACAAGATTGCAAGGGGTAGTGCAAATAAGAGCTTTGGTATTGAAGTTGCAAAACTTGCAGGTTTACCAAAAGAGCTAATAGTGCGAGCAAAAGAAATATTGAGCGTACAAGAAGAAGCTAATAAAGAAGCTACCATTCAAAGTGGCAACTTTAAAAATGAAGCATCTTTCCATCCAAACACTGCAGAAATACTAAACATTTTAAAAGAGATTGACATGGATACTATTTCTCCAATCATGGCATTTGGAACATTGCAAAACTTAGTTGACAAAGTAAAAAAATAATAAGGAGCACTTATGAAAATTAATATACTAGACAGCTCAATATACAACAAAATTGCTGCGGGAGAGGTAGTTGAAAGACCTGCTTCTGTTGTCAAAGAATTGGTTGAAAATAGTATTGACGCAGGGTCGACAATAATTGAAATAGAAATTGAAAATGGTGGCATCTCAAAAATAAAAGTGTCAGACAATGGACATGGCATCGAAAAGGAGTACATCAAAACTGCCTTTTTGCCACATGCCACATCAAAAATTAGTGAAGCCCGCGACCTTGACAACATTTTAACTCTAGGCTTTAGAGGCGAGGCTCTAGCATCTATCGCTTCTGTTAGCAAAGTAAATATGACTAGCAAACCAAAAGCCCAAGACTTTGCGTACCAAATCAGCATTGAGGGTGGTAAGATAACAAGCGAACATGAAACTGGTGCTAAAGATGGAACTGCTACTATTGTAAGCGACCTATTTTACTGCGTACCAGCTAGGCAAAAGTTCTTGCGAAAACCTAAAACTGAAGAGCAGGAAGTAACAAACCTTGTGTCTAGGTTTATTCTTGCACACCCAGAAATATCTTTTGAATACATTGCAGACGGCAAATCTATACTTTCATCTAATGGTCAAACTGCAAAGGAAGCACTATATAGTGTTTATGGCAAAGAAGCAATAGCAGAAACTCTTTTTGTTGACTTTGCAAAAGATAATTTTAAAGTGTCAGGCTTTGTTGGAAGGCCAAGCTTTTCCAAGCCAAATAGAACATACCAAACGCTAATAATTAATGGCAGATACGTTGTTAACCAAACTGTTGCAACCGCCGTCACTAATGCGTATGGCGACATGCTCATGAAGAGAAGATATCCTTTTTATTGCTTATATTTAACGCTTCCATCAGACTTTGTCGACGTTAATGTTCATCCAAATAAAATGGACGTAAGATTTGAAAACACCAGCAAAATATATTCCTTGTTCTTTGAGGCGGTTTCAAGAGTTCTTGCAAACATGGACTATGTTGCGTCAGCTTGTGATAAACAACTAAACAAAATTGTTGAGCAAAACAAAAATGAACAAATTTTATCTACGCTTGACTCTTTTTCTAGTAATGACGACATTATTTTACCAAAATCAAAACCAGCTCAAAAAATAGACAAAGCTGGAGTCAACCTAAACCCATTCTCATTCAATGCAAAAGATTTGTCAGAAAGTGAGAAAAAAGAATACAAAGCAACAATATTAGACACTATTTCTATGAACACAACTGCAGGTGGGCAAGTTAAAGACGGCTTTGGACTTGGTTCTAAGCTTTTAGAGCGACTATCAAAGTCTGGAGAAAGCACAGACTACGCTAGTCATGACTATATGATAAACAAGCCTAAGCAAAGCAGTCTAAACCTGTCTAACACTGTTAAAAAAGTTGGTAAGGTTTTTAACACCTTTTTAATAATCGAAGTTGATAACGACATGTTTCTTATTGACCAACATGCTGCCCATGAACGCATACTATATGAGAAATTCAAAGACCAATTTGATAAAGAAGCCCTAGCTGTGCAGCCTCTTTTATTCCCATATGTTTTAACAGTTAATTCGCTTGAAGCAAACTACATTGATGAAAACTTAAATGCAATTCGTGAGCTTGGTTTTGATATTGATGAGTTTGGAAACAATTCCTTTAAAATATCAGCAGTACCAGCTATTGTCAGTGAAATGAATTTTGATAACTTCTTTGCCGAGTTTTTAGCAGGCTCAAAAAACATTGCAAAAAAGGGAAGTGAACTTGTTAGAGAAAGTTTGATGCAACATGCTTGTAAGAGTGCAATAAAAGGTGGCTCAGATTTAACAGACAATGAGATTGAACATTTATATTCTCAAATGGGCAAAGAAAAAATTGCTCTTTATTGTCCTCACGGAAGACCTATAGCTGTTCGTATTGCTAAGACAGAAATTGAAAAATGGTTCAAGAGGATTGTTTAATGCAAAAACAAAAAATTGTAATTATCGTTGGTCCAACGGCTGTAGGCAAAACTAGTTTGTCTATTGCTCTTGCTAAAAAATTTAACGGCGAAATTATAAGTGCAGACAGCTCTCAAGTATATACTGGGCTAGATATAGGCTCTGCTAAAATTTCCAAAGCAGAGATGCAAAACATAGTTCATCATTTAATAGATGAAGTTAGCCCATTTGACAGCTTCAATTCAGATACTTTTGCAAAGCTTGCTAAACAAAAGATTGATGAAATCAATGCAAAAAACAAACTTCCAATAATCGTTGGTGGAACCATGCTCTATGTTCAGTCACTACTTTTTGAAAACGGCGTAAAGTGTGGAATCGACAAAGAATATAGAGCCGAGCTTGAAAGCCTTGCTAAAGAGCATGGAAATGAGTATTTGCACAACATGCTTAAACAAGTCGACGAAGCTAGTGCCAATCAAATTCATGTAAACCATGTATCAAGAATTATTAGAGCTCTTGAAATTTATAAGCTTACAGGCAAAAAAAAGAGTGAGCAAAAAACAAGCGAGCACAGCGATTATGACTATCTATTAATAGGGCTCAATATTGATAGGGAAACCTTATATGCTCGTATTAATGCTAGAGTTGACTTAATGCTTGAAAATGGCTTAGTAAATGAAGTAAAGCAATTAATTAGCAAAGGGCTAACACTTGATAATCAGTGCATGCAAGGCATAGGTTATAAAGAATGCTATATGTATTTAACAAATCGAATTAGCTACGAAGAATGCGTAGAAAAAATTAAACAACATTCAAGAAACTACGCAAAAAGGCAAATAACTTTTATGAAAAAGATGAAAGGTATATATATGCTTGAACCTGACCAAAACATTATTATACAAAAAGTAGAGGAATTTATTAATGGATAGAAATAGTGCTTATAAGTTAATAGCAGAGTGTGAAAAAGAACTAACAAGTTATTACAATGCTATAGATGAAAGGGCTTACCAAAACCAGCACAAAGTGCTAATGGCATTTAAAGATGCAAACGTCAATTTGTGCGACATGGCTTGTTCATCTGGTTATGGTTATGAAGATTTAGGCAAGCCTAAACTTTCTAAAGTTTTTGCAAATATCTTTAAAGCAGAAGATGCTATTGTTGCACCTCAAATCACTTGTGGTACGCATGCAATAACACTTCCACTTTTTGGCATACTCAGACCTGGCGACACAATGCTTGCTATAACTGGTCAAGTTTATGACACGCTTCAAAGTGTATTAACAGGAACAGGCAACGGGTCACTTAAAGACTTTGGCATAACTTATGAATATATTGATATGCAGGGCAATGATATTGACCAAGCTAAAGTTATAAGCGAAGTGAAGAATAAAAAGCCAAAAATGGTATACATTCAACGCTCACGTGGCTATTCAAGCAGAGAAGCATTATCTATTGAAAGCATTGAGCAAATTATAAAAAAAGTTAAACAAATAAACAGCAATATAATAGTAATGGTAGACAACTGCTATGGCGAATTCACAGACACTAAAGAACCAATAGAAGTAGGGGCAGACATTATTGCTGGTTCGCTCATTAAAAACCCAGGTGGCGGCATAGCTCCAACAGGTGGATATGTTGCCGGCAAAAGTGAGCTTGTTGCATTAGCTGCGTCAAGACTAACAGTTCCAGGGCTTGGAATTGAGGTTGGTTCATATAACGCAAGCTATTATCCGTTCTTTGAGGGTATCTTTGTTGCACCGCATGTTGTTGCTAACGCATTAAAAGGTAGCTTGCTTTTAGGTTTGGCTTTTAATAAGCTCAGCATAAAAAGCACGCCAACTTTGCAAACGACAACTAGTGAAATTAAAATCCCAAGCGATATTGTTAGGTCAATATACTTTGACGACCAAGACAAGCTAATATCCTTTTGTCAGCTAGTTCAAAGTTTATCTCCAATAGATGCAAACGCTGTACCTATGCCTTGGGACATGCCGGGCTATGACGACAAAGTAATAATGGCGGCGGGAACTTTTGTTCAAGGAGCGTCTATCGAGCTTAGCTGCGACGGCCCAATCCGTCCTCCATACATTTGTTATATTCAAGGCGGAATAACCTACGAGCATTCAAAAATAGTTGCAACAGAAGCACTTATTAAACTTGGTTAAAAATAAAAAAATAGCATCGGTAGATGCTATTTTTTATTGGAACTTAATTAGAACTTAATTATCTTTCCAGTGATTGCACACATTATATTAACATATTTTAAGCCAGACACTGCATTTTTGTTGTTTAATCTATAAACTCTACCATCAGTCAAGCTGAGCTGAATAGAGTTGACACCCTCAATAGCGTAGCCAGATACCATACTAAATGGAATAACAACCACATCATTTTTACTAACAAGTTCAAAGCGGTCAACATACATGTCTAGCCTTTGCTTGCCAAGCTTTTTATTTTTATAGTTATTAACTTTAAGCTTTACTAAAAAGTCAGTGTCAGAACAAATTACAGTATTTTTTTCAAACTTACTATAATCAATGCTTTGAATGTATTGTTTTTGCATATTATCAAGCTCGTCAAGTCTATTTACTTTATAGCCCTCAACATAGCCATATTCATTGTACGACGCCTTAAAATCACAGTTTGTACAATGGAACGTATCGCCTTGACCTACAATAGAAGAGATAGCCTTACACTCAGGGCAAATATAAAGAAGCGTTTGAATATTATCAGCCAAATCTTTACCGATAAACTTCTGCATAGCATTTTGCTGAACTTCATAAGCATTTACTCTTAGCTCATTTTTAACAGTTTCAAACAACTGCTCGTTTGACATGTTTGCAATCTCGTCTGTTGTAATTACGCGTTTAACATATCCGTCTATTTTGCCTTTACGTTTTTGTTTTGACCACCTTGGAGAAGAAAAATATCCGCCTTCGATATTATAAATAACAACAGGAACGTTAGCTTTTTTCAAAAGCTTTGAAAGTGATGGCTTCATCAAACTCATTTCTCCGGCAAAAGATTTATTGCCCTCAGGGAAAATACCAACAGCTGCACCTTGTCTAAGCACTGACAAAACGCCTCTAACTGTTGACACGTCTGCTGTTGATTTGGTAATAGGAATAGGGCATAGCAAATGCCTAATAATTTTACCAACTACAGGAATTGAAGACACATGGTCACTCATAACAAAATATAGTGGAGTTGAAAAGCTTTTGGCAATGAAAAATGCGTCATAGTCAGTTGTATGGTTCCCAAGCACGATAAATGGTGGCTTTAAATCTGATTTTTTGCAATGATAATTAAATTTACGACGAATAAGTGTTGAAATGATTGGTGTTAAGGCTTTGTTCCAAGCCGAATGTCTTTTTTTAACTTTAACTGCCATAATAATCCTTTATAAAAATAATTTTTAGATATTATATCATGCTTTAAGTTTTTTATCACACATTTTTATGCAATTTATTGAAATTTTTAAACTTTTGCTCAAATTATTTGTATGACAAAAAAAGCTATGATATAATTTGTTAGTTGGGAATACCTAACAATCGTACTTTTTTTAAGAGGAAACTTAAATGGATTTATTCAAAAAATGTGAAGATTTTAAAACAGCAGAGGATGCTAAAAGAGCTGGCATTTATCCTTACTTTCATACGCTTGAAAGCAAGCAAGACATTGTTGTTGAAATGGAAGGCAAAAGAGAAATAATGATAGGCTCAAACAACTACTTAGGTCTAACAGGTAACCAAGAGGTTATTGACGCTGCAGTTAAGGCAACTAAAGAGTTTGGTACTGGTTGCTCTGGCTCAAGATTTTTAAACGGCTCAACATCTCTTCATGTGGAGCTTGAAAAAGAGCTTGCTGAATTTTTACAAAAGGAAGACTGCGTAACA
>CATKXA010000032.1 GCA_949840475.1 uncultured Thermoanaerobacterales bacterium
GTTGTAGTTTGTAATTTGACCAGCCTTGCTAAACTCTATAACAACAGACATGCTAAGCCTGTCTTCACCTGGGTTAAGCGAGCAGATTCCATTAGACAAAACCTTTGGAAGCATTGGCAACACGTAGTCAGGAAAATAAACACTTGTGCCTCTTTTAAAAGCTTCTTTGTCAAGTTCGCTATTCTCTTTAACATAGTGCGATACGTCCGCAATATGTACACTGAGCACATATTTATCATCTTTTTTGTAAAGCGATATTGCGTCGTCAAAGTCCCTTGCATCTTCGCCGTCAATAGTGATTGTTAGTTCCTTTCTAAAGTCTTTTCTACCCTCTATCTGAAACTCTGACACTGGAACATTAACCTTGTTCGCCTCGTCCAAAACAGACTTAGGAAATTCCTCAATAAGCCCAAAGCTACGAATAACAGACAAGGTAGAAACCTTATAACTATTACAGTCGCCAAGAACCTCTATTACTTCGCCCTGAGCCATCCTAGTTCTAGATGGATACTCAGTGATTTTTACAACAACTTTTTCATTGTTTTTAGCCCCATTTGTTTTAGAAGCTTGAATAAATAAACTATCTGAAAAACGCTCATCATCTGGAATAACAATAGCTCCGCCACCAGTCGTTTGAAACAAACCAACAATAGTTTTAAAACCTCTCTCTACTATGCTTACAACCTCGCCTTGCTTTTTGCCTCTTCTGCTTTCACGATTTCCTTTGCCATTTTTGTTTGCTTCTTTAAAAAGCCTAACAACAACTGTATCGCCATGAGTCGCACCATTTAAAACTCTTTCGGCAATAAATATATCCTCGCCATTACTATCGATAGGTCTGGCAAAAGCATAGCCTTGCTTGCTGCCTATAATTTTAGCGTTGATTCCCGACGTAAAATTACATGTAGTATACTTATTACGCTTTGTCAAAATAAGCTTATCTTCTCTAATAAGCTCATTTAAAGCACTGGCTAATGCTTTTTTGTCAAAGCCTTTATTTAGTCCAAGGCTCGCTGAAATCTGGTCAAAAGTTAATAGCTTTTGTTTTTTAGATTTAAACAAGTCTAATATTTTTTCTTTAAAATTCATAATGTCCCCTTAAATATGAAATTCTTTCGCAAGCTCTCTTGCAAGTTTATTCCTTTTAAAAATCCTAAGTATTGCTGTAAATGTAAGCGATACTAACATAAAGATCAAGCTTAAAAGTATTGAATATTTATTGAGCACAAGCATAACTACAAAATAGATAACACTAAGTACTGCTATAAATGTAACGCTTCTAAGCAGATTGTTCTCATATCTTTTTAAACAAAAACATAGTATAGTTTCAACAAGCACCGATGCCATTAAAATAGCAGGCACGCAGTATTCTATTGACCAACCAAAGCTTGTCTTTAAATTCAAATGATTATATACATCAATAAACACAACAAATAATGATACAATTACGCTGACAATAGTAAGGTTTTTTAAATAGTTCTTTAAGCTCGCTTTTATTGGTTCGATAAATACATGAAATATTAAAACCAATGCTGCTAGTACATAAGCAAACCAATACGGCTCAGTTTTAAAAGCGATATTGACTATTGTACAAATAAGTGCAATAAGCCAAAAACTTATTCTAATTGCAGTATGCCACTTAATTGAGTCAATATGCTTAAAATTATAAACTGGATAACTTTTATTATTCTCATGGCAATCTTTCCCGTCTGCAATGTACTTTCCACAGAGAGGGCAGTTGCTCAAGTCGCTAGAAACAAAAGCATTGCACGCTGAACATTTTCTATCTTGCTGCATACAAGTCCCTCCTGTTACTATATACTTTAACATTTATTCCGTGGCTTGTAAGTTCGCTTATAATATCTCTTTCCGTCTGACTAGAAGCAAGTTTTGAACTTATACACATTGTCAGCTTGTCGTTATACGAAATAATGCCTATACTCTTTGCATTGTGCTTGCTTTTGCCAAGGTTTACAGTATAGCTATCAATGTACTTTTCAAACTCACGAGGAGCGTCTACTCTTCCAAGGTTTGACAATGCTAGCGTTTGATAATTCTCGCCCATATAGTTAAAGCCAAGCTTCATTACAATATTTTTTATAAATAGTGGTAAAACTTTAACAAACGCATTTTTTTGTAAACTGACATTTGCATTGATGTTTGCTTGCAAAAACTCTTTATCAATGGTAGATAGTTCTCTTTTAAAGATATTAAGAACATCTTCAAACTTTAAGTTATCGCCGTCAACTTCAACATTTATGTAAGAAGAAAAATTTCTAAGCGTAGACGACTCAAATCTAGTCCTTAGGTCTATAGGAATAGAAATTCTTGTTGGCTTATTACCCGTTTGCCTTTTATAAACAGCGTAGCCAATGGCAGCAGCTAAAAAGGCTGACAACGAAGCGTCATATTTTTTTGCTACCTCTTTGATTTCGCTTACACTCATCTCCGCTTCAATAGTATTAACAATACTAGATGCAAGCATATTTCCTTTGATTTTATATGCTGGCCTTTCCTTTGGTCTTTTATATTTTTTTTGAGTGTAATATGTGAAGAAACTATCTTCCACCTCTTGGTCACTAGGAACATCTAAATAACTAAGACAGCCCTTCATGTCACTAATATTCTCGCCCAGCCTTTGAAAGTATCTAGCAAGCAAACTATTAAAAAACATAAGTGCCCCTCTGCCATCACTGATACCATGGAATACTTCTAAGCTAATTGTATAATCTCTATATAAAACTCTGATTAAAAAACTTTCGCTGTCGTCTAAATCAAACGGTCTACAAGGAAAGTCTTGTTCTTCTTTTACATTAAGCCTTGCAAAATTTCGCTCAAAATAGTTCCAAAAAAAGCCATGACAAAGCCTAACATTAAATGTCGGAAATCTAGGCATAATATCATCAACAGCACTTTGCAACACCTCTTTGTTGACTTTATCTTTTAGTGTTACAGATAGTCTATACACAAAGTTCCAGTCCTTAACTGAGGCACTAGGATAAATACTTGCAGCATTATCTAGCCTAAACCAGCTTTGAAGCTTACCTCGCTTTTCAAGCTCACGAAGAGTTTGCTCTTGTGTCTTTCTAAGTTGCTTTTCTTCCAATTTTCTCTGCTTTAAAAGCTCATTAATCTTTTGTTTTTCAGCCTTCTTATTTTGCTTTATTTGCAGTTTTTCTTGTTTTTTGCTGTTTTTAAGCTGTTTTTTTTCGTCTTTAGCAAGGTTTTTTGCGATTTTCTTATCGCTACAGCCATCGCTCAAAGCTTGCATATCAACAACTGTTTCTTTGTCCTTGCTCATAAACGTCTCCTTTTATTACTATTTTACCCCAAAACAAAAAGTATGTCTATCAATTTTTGACATACCTTTAAAGCTTAATATCTAATTTTGAGATAAAATGAACCTTTATCAAGTCTAAGCCTTGCTATTTTTGTTAGATTAGTAAATTCGTCATCTCCACTTACAACATTTGCTTCGCTTCTAATATAAGGATTATCAAGTAGCTTAAAAAAATACGCGAACTCGCTAAAAAGTTTGTTTGACTTTTTTGTTCCACCACTTAGTAGCATACTTGCTCTTGGAACAATGTATTTTTGCTTGGCGAGCTCAGAGCCAGGAACTGGTGTAAAGATATACTCATCTTTCTTTTCTAGTTCTCCAAGCTCATACTCTTTGTAACATAACACAATCTTCATAATCCTACACACCCCTTTCATAAAACATTGCTAAATAATATTTACTTTCAAGCTTTGTATATCTATCATTAAAAAGCTCTTGAGCCATTTGTATAAAAAACTCAGGTATAACAAATCCAGTTTTTTCTTTTATTCGCTCAGCACTCTTTTTAGCATTAAATTTAATGTTTTGAAATATCTTAAGCAACTTATCATTTTTACATAAATAATCAGCAAAAGTATTTGTTATTCTATCTATAGGATAATTTGATTCTCCAAAAAAATTTGGTATATATTTTTCAGCATCAAAATCCACAGGCAAGTAGACAGCTGGAGTTATTGTTCTAATATCTCCGTCATAGTGCTCTTCAATTTGTTCAAGAGTTATGTCGTCTAGTTGATTATTGCTAACCAAACGATATAATTCATGCTCCTGACTATTTAAAATTTGTTCAAAATAAACTGATAAGTTCATAATTCCAAAAGTAAATTCATTGTCAAACACTGGGCAAACTTTAAAAACTTTTTTATTATTGTCTATCTCAAATAATAAATTGAACTCTGACCTGTCACTGTGCACAGCCAAGTAATCAAAAAGCGAAATCAAAAATAACTTTTGTTCAAAACCATTCTCTAATGTTAAGCCATTCATTTCACAGTAAATTTTAGCGAGTCTAGTCAAGTTTTCAACTGAATAAGTTTGAGTATTGCCGCCAAGCAAATCCTCCATTTCGCTAATAAACAAATTACAACTTAGCCTTTCGCAATCACTACTCAGCACGCTTTTACTGATAATTGCTTTAAGTCCACCAATGTATCCAATGTCAACATCTGCACATGGTAGTCCATTTTCTTTAGCAAAGTCTTGGTACATAAGCTCTGCACATTGAAATATATTAAAATATGTATTTTCTCTAATATTACGTTTAATAAAATACTCTTGCCCATCTGATTCAAACTTTGACACCCAATTTCTAGAGGCAGAATAAAAACTCTCAACATTTAAAAGTTTCTCATCTTGTTTGGTAATAAAATAACTGCCATTTAGTCTATTAATTGGTAAATCTAACATATTATCCCCTTTATTTTGCCATAGGCTCAACTTGTTGCAATCTTTCTAGTGCTTTGTCTAATCTCATTTTTCGATTATTAAAAAGCTTTTGTGCAAGTTCGTAAACATATGTGAGTATTGTAAAGCCTGTCTGTGTCTTTATCTTTTCAGCCTCATGCTTGGCATTAAACTTGATATTTTTATAAAACTCTTTAAGTTCACCACTTTCCCCTATCTTTTGAGCAAGCTCTTGGATTAAGTTCTCTTCGGCATTATCAAAAAAATCCTCATCGTCTAAAAAGTCATGGTCTTTAACTCCTAGAAACGATAGCCTCTCGAAGTTTTCTCCGCCAATGTAATCAGTTATCTGCTCTAATGAAGCATCTGCTGCACCTAATTCTAAGAGCTTTGGCAAACATCCAAACCATGCCGATAGTGGCCTTAAGCCGAAACCAAATTCATTATCAAAAGCTGGAGCCAATTTTAATGTTTCTGTTTCTATATCTTCAATAAACAGTATATTTCTTGTGTGCCTATCTTCATGAGCTGCAAGATAGTCCATTAAAACAAGCTTGAGTAAAGCAGTTTCAATATTCTTATCAAGCGGTATTTTGTTCATTTTAGAAAACTTTTTTAATGCCTTTAACATGTACTCAACGCTAATATAATAATGCAAATTAAAACTTCCATAGCCCGCCTTTTGTATCAATTCAAAGCCATCAATCCTTAAACCTTTATTTACTAGACCCTTGTAATAAACATCTTGACTAATGATAGCATCTTTGTTTTTAATCATAGCAACATCAACTTTTGCACATGCTAACCCATTGCTATTTGAAAACGCACTATACAAAAACTCGGCTGATTGTCTAAATTTATCAATATCGGTAAACTTTATATAATATCTTTTATCATTTTCTTCATGAATTACAATATCATGCCCTATGGTATATCTAATAATATTGTCTTCTTCTAATTTTATCAAAGTATCTAAATCATACTTACCTTGTTTTCTTACGCAGTCTAAATTTACCATGATTACCTCATCGCATTTTATTATACTATAAATAAATTTTTAGTCAATACTCAAAATTTTTTAAAACTTCGCAAATAAGTTGCAAAAGCAATCAAATTATGCAACACTTATATTAAGGAGATAAACATATGAAAAGAATCGCAGAATTTTATAAAGTAAGCTTTGAGCAATTTTCAAAAGATTATAAAGCACTTGTAGGTGAAATAGACGACGCTACTTTAGTAGAAATGTATAACAATATAAAGTTGCCTCAAAGAGCAACTACTACCTCAGCAGGTTACGATTTTTATTTACCTTTTGCAATTAAACTAAAAGCCAATGAACAAATGATGATACCAACTGGTATACGCGCCTTTATGAAAGACGACTATGCTCTTTTAATAATGCCCAAAAGTGGGCTTGGTACTAAAAATAGACTGCAACTTAACAATACAATAGGTCTTATTGATAGCGACTACTACTATATAAACAATGAAGGTCATATATTAACTAAAATCATTCATGATAATCGTGATGATAAAGCAGCCACTCTAGAGCTACCAGCCGGAAAAAGCTACATTCAAGGCGTGTTTATCAAATTTGGAATAACACGTTCAGATAAAGTCACAACCAAGCGTTCAGGCGGCTTTGGCAGCACCAAGTAGCCAAATTGCTCCGCCTAAATGAACCCCAAGTAATCGATATATTTTTCAACGATAGAATCATTAAAAATAAAGTTAAGGAAATCTTATTTATAGACCAGCGGGCTACTTCATATCTTTACGGCTTGCAGTCAAGCCTCTTCATATCGTTATCACCCCTCTTAGTACTAGCGTACCTCTATCCCCCTATCTATAGGGGATTAATGTAAGGATTAATTATCCTTGTTTTAGCTCACAGTCGAGGGAGCTGTCGTCATAAACGACTGAGGGGGGGGGTAAAAAACAATATACCGAAAATTCAGTAAATAGTAAACGGAATAATTATTAAAAATTTTAATTATAATGAAAAATAAAAAATTAGAAGCAAAAAACACCGAAATATTTTCGGTGTTTTTTTATTAATTTAAGCAATCTTTTTTCTATCAAAGTACACTACTTGTTTTTCTTCCAGCATACCTATTGCAACAATGCCACCTTCTACACTCGCCTCTAACTCAGTTGGCATAGAACTACTCATAGCCTCAAGGCTCGAATCACAAGTAAAGCTACTCACTTCACTTGCACCACCAGCCGCAATCTCCGCCTCATACTCAGCACGCGTGTATCCCCATTTTGTGGTATGATAATTATTGTTGTATGATTTATTCCAATCTGCATACCAACCCGTTGGTTTATTTGCCTCAACAACCTCACAATATATATTGAAAGAGCCGTACATATTAGCAAATGGAGGTCCCGCTTGTAAACTACTCCCCCCAAATGAAGATATATGTTCTATAATTTCAACACTCGCTGGAATAAAAAGATTTTTCATTTCCCGACAATTAGAAAACGCGGCAGTGCAAATTACTTTTACACTATCAGGGATTGATATACTTGTTAGCATGTCGCAACCTCTAAACGCACATGCTCCAATTTTAGATATACCATAAGGTATCACAGTATTTTTACAGCCACTAATTAGCGTATTAGTACTTGTTTCTATTATTGCATTACAATTGTTTCGACTATCATAATAATTATTTTCAGCTGAAACAATGATTCTTTCTATATTGCTACAATCTTCAAAGGGATTATATATAATTTTTGATACACTACTTGGTATTTTAACTTCTAATATTTCATCGCAATATTCGAAGGCACCACCATCTATGTTTATTACACCTTCTGAAATTATAATATTCTTTAGTGAAGAACAGAATTGGAAAGCATGCCCCTCAATAGTTTTTACATTTCCCGGAATTAAAATACTTGCCAATCCTGTGCATCGATAAAATGCATAACTCTTAATTCTAGTTACACTATTTGGTATAATAGAAGAGTTACAACCATGAATTAAAGTATCAGTTTCGGTTTCTATTATCGCATTACAATTCTCTCTGCTATCATACTTTTGATTACCTTCTTTTACAACTATACTATTGCAATCACCAAAAGCACATACGCCTATACTTATTACACTAATGGGGATTTCTATACCACTTAAGTTATCACAGTCACAAAATGCATAAGCCCCTATGCTTGTTATGCTATTTGGTAATAATATTGATGTTAACTTATCTCGGCGATAGAAAGCACCTGCAGTTTCGTAATCCGCGGAATAAATCGAATTAACAACTTTTCCATTATACATTCTAGGAACAACCACCTCTCCTGTTGCTACAGACGCTCTTTGTCCTTTAACATTATAACTTAACCCGTCACTATTTAAAGTAAAGATTAATTTTTCAGGAGTTGCTCGTTTTGTATATATATTTGCCCCTGCTTCTAAAAGTTCACTTATTTTAGCAGTATAATCTAATGGTTGAGTTAATTCTTCGTCATAACACCACTCAAAACATTCCTCATCCGCTATAGGCAAAGTTGCATTAAGTAGAGTATCGTCAATATAAACTGTTTGCAAAAAAGTTCCATCAACATATAAATTTACTGTACCTTTCCAAACTACTTTTAGTTGACCACCTCGTGTATAATAATTCCAATAATTACCCCATGTACTAGGTTTTTCATCTTCTGCTATATCACAATAAATTATCAAATCTCGTGAGCAGCCAAAAAAAGGAGAATCCAAAACATCGCTAGCATTTATTGTTGTAACACTCTTAGGAATTAATATAGATTGTAAACTTGTACAATTTGTAAAAGCTGAACTTTCAATACTTTCCACTTTATTTGGTATTTCAATGTTGATCAAGTTCGAACATCCAGAAAAAATACCCTTCCCAATCCTATCTAAATTACTTGACAAAACCACATTTGTTAATCCTGAGCAAGAATTAAAAACAAAATTTCCCATTTCTACTACACTATCTGGTATAGTTATATTTGATAAATTATTACAATGGTTAAATGCAGAATTACCAATACTTATAACACTTGATGGAATATTAATATTTGTTAGATCAGACATTCCATTAAATGCTGAGGTATTTATATGTTGAATAGTATCCGGGATTATTGTTGCATAGCAACCTTGAATCAGAGTATTTGTCTCAGTTTCTATTATTGCATTGCAATTGTTTCTACTATCATAAATTGTATTACCCTTACCAACAACAATTCTTGATAGTTCTGTACATCCCCCAAAGGCAAAGTTTGATACATTCGTAATTACATTTGGTATAGCAATATAAGTTAAAGCCATACAATAAACAAATGCTGAACTACCTATGCTTGTCAAGCTATTTGAGAATGTTATACTTGTTAAACCACTACAATTATAAAAAGCGCCGTCCGAGCTAGTACTTACAGCATTAGAAATTGAATCCACAATTTTACCATCATATCTTCTCGGAATAACAACTTCTCCAGTTGTTTCTGAAGAACTTTTAGCTTTAACATTATAAGTTATTCCATTATTATTTAATGTGAAAGATAACTTATCTGGAGTTGCTCGCTTTGTATATAGATTAAGTTCTTCTTTTGTATTAAAAGGTTCTGAATAGTCTACAGCCTCAGTTAAAGTTTTATCGTAAAACCAACCACAGCATTGTTCATCTGAAATAGGTTGTACTATATCTTCTATCAAAGTATTATTATATAATCTTTGAGTTTCTTCAAAATTTTCTCCTAAAATATGGAATTTTATAATCAATGTTAAATCCGGTTCATACATTTCAACAAGGTTGTCTTCAATTAATGCATCGCCAGAGATGTTTAGCTTACCGCCTTCTTCCACGTAGATTGCGGGGGCACTTGAACCTTTATTATTGCGTATTGTTCCGCCTGTTATGTTACAGATGCCTCCGGCTTCTATGTATATAGCTCCGCCATATCTCGCTTGGTTAGAGTGGATTGTTCCGCCTGACATATTGAACGTCGCACCACGGCTTACATACACTGCTCCGCCATACCTTGCTGTATGGTTACTTATCTCGCCGTTTGTCATTTCAAACAAGCTTTCCGGCTCTATATATACTGCTCCACCCTTTTGTTCTAGCTCTGCTATATCTGAACCGGTGTATGCGTTAGATGTTATTATTTCTCCGTCATAACCTGCCCATACGTTATTGTCCTCTGTTGGAAGGGTTGGCAGAGTTTTCTCTTGTTTTGGATTGTATAAAGGGATATTTAAGCATAGCAAAAGGCTTA
>CATKXA010000033.1 GCA_949840475.1 uncultured Thermoanaerobacterales bacterium
TGGTGGCGGTGCAACTTTGAAATTTTTAGAGGGTGCAACTTTACCCGGGGTAGAAATGTTAGAAGATAAGAAATAAGGATAAAATATGGAAAAATTAATTGTAGCCAATTTTAAACTTAATAAGACTATAGCTGAGTCTATAGACTATGCTAAAAAACTTAGGCCATTGCTTAAAAAATGTAAAAATAAAGTTGTTGTTTGCCCATCTTTTATCTCTATAGAAAGCATGGTAAACAGCTTAAAAGGGTCTAACATCGAAATTGGAGCTCAAGACTGTGCTTTTGCTGAAAATGGGGCTTATACTGGAGAAGTAAGTGCTAAGATGCTTGCTTACGCTGGTGTTAAGTATGTAATACTTGGACATAGCGAAAGACGTGAATACTTTAATGAAACTTGCCTTACTATAAATGAAAAGATTTTGCAAGCACAAAAGTACAACCTAATACCAATAGTCTGCATTTCAGACGATGGCGGGGCAGGCTATAAAAAGAATATTAAAAAAGAATTGATGCTAATGCTTGCTGGTATTGAAAAGGAATGTTACATTGCTTTTGAGCCTAAATCAGCGATTGGAACAGGCAATGAAATGGAGCTAAAAAAAGTTCAGAGCATTGTTAGACTTATAAAGAGTGAAAGCGAAAGTATACTTGGCAGTGAATTAAAAGTGCTTTATGGTGGAAGTATTACTAAACAGTTATCAAGCGAATACCTAGCTTGTGAAACCATAGATGGTTTGTTAATTGGCGGAGCATGTTTAAATGTAGACGACTTTGCTCAGATAGCAACAAACTCCAATATTGACAAAGCATAAGTTATTTGATACAATAACAGCAAGGGAAAAATACATGCAATTTTTGTTAAATCTAAACTTAATACTAGCCCAAACACAGCAAGAACGTAATCTTACTATTTTGTATGTGTCATTATTTGTCTTGCTAGTATTCATGTTATTTTTGGATACAAGGGAAGCTAAAAAATTTGTTGGTGGCAATAAGATTTTGGCAAAAATTATACTATTTATGCTAATTATAGCGATAATAGTTTTGGCAGTGCTATATTTTGTTTTATAACAAAATCAAATCGCTTGCGAGCGAGCAAGGCTTTATGATATAATACGCTCGTTTTGGAGGAATATATGTTTAAGTTATCTAACCTTTCTAATTTTATGCTCACTAGTTCAGACAACGCTGCTGTGCCAGCATGGGTTGTAAATTCATTTCCTATTATTAAAATAGTGCTAGCAGTATTAATTTGCATTTGTGCAATTTTTATGATAGTTGTAGTTCTTGCTCAAAAGACTGAGGCTGGTGGCGGAACTAATGCTATTACTGGTCAAGCAGATACTTTTTACAATCGTAACAAAGGTCAATCTTTACAAGGCAAAGTTAAAAAGTGGACAATTATTGATGCAGTTATACTTATGGTACTTTGCGTTGCATTCTTAATCTTCAACTCAATATATCGTGGTTATTAAAAATTGGGCAATCGCCCAATTTTTTTTGTATACTTTTTAAATTTTTGCAAATACTATATGTAATAAAAGTAGGAGGGGCATATGGTAGTTGCAAATATTGTTGCACTTTCAATTATGATTTTTGGGTGCATTAACTGGTTCTTGGTTGGCGTATTTTCTTGGAACTTTGTAACATGGATTTTTGGTGTTGGCGTAGTTACAAGAATACTTTATGCGATTGTTGGTCTTGCTGGTCTTTGGATGCTTATTCAGCTTATCGTTAGACGTACCAAACTTTTTTCTAAACAAGATGGTATTAAGAAAGTTAAGGACTAATTGCTAGGATTAAAAAAAAGAGCTTTTTAAAAGCTCTTTTATTAATTTTGTTTTGAAAAAGACTAGTTATGGTATATAATATCTTTAGGAGTAATTTATGGAAAACTTAACACTAGATTGGGATTTAACTCAACTTTTTAAGGATGAAGCTGAGGTTTTGAAAGAATTTGAAGAAATTTCTAAACTATATGAAAACTTATCAAACTTTGACGGCAAACTTATTACTAAAGATGAAGTTCTTGAGTTTTATAACTTTAGAAAAACTCTCCTTGAAAAAGAAATTGTTTTTGAAAGCTATTTATTTTTTAGAAATTCGCTTAACGGCAAAGATTCGTTCGCCAGAGAAATGATGGAGAAGTTGTCTTACTTATCTGAAAAGTATATAACAATTAGAAGCAAGCTTTCTAAGCAAGTAAAAAACCATAAAAATTCAGTTTTAAAGCAATGGGCAAAAGATGCTGACTTTAAAGATTATAGTATCATCTTTAATGACATGCCAATAGAAAAAAAACATGACTTGCCTTTGAATGTGGAGATAGCATTAAACAAATATCCTAGTGATAACGGCTTTAGTGAGGCCTTTGATTTTCTTAGTGATGTAGAGCTTGATTTTGGCGAGATTGAGGTCGATAAAACCAAACAAAAAGTCACACATGCGTCTTATTCTAAGTTTATAAGGCATAAGGACCAAAAGGTAAGATTGGCTGCTTTTAAGGCTATGAATGGGGCTTATAAAAAGTTTAATTATACCATTGGTACGCTTTATTTGAATAATATAAAGACATATGCTTATTATAGCGAGATATATAAGTATAAATCTTTGCTAGAGAAAAAATGTATGGCAGAGAAGAGCAATGAAAAAGTGCTTAAGACTTTAATAAGCTCAACGCATAAGAATTTGCAAGTATTTTATGATTATCAAAAGTTAAAGCAAAAGTACTTGAAGCTTAAAGATTTTTATTACATTGACAATTATGTTGATGTTGCTAAAATTGAAACAAAGTTTGACTATAATAAAGCAACAGATTTAGTTGTCAACGCTTTAAGTGTGCTTGGTGAAGACTATATAAAACATATAAAAGAAGCATTAACGAGTGGCTGGGTGGACGTATATGAAAAGCCAGCAAAAACTAGTGGTGGCTTTAACCTTGGCGTTTATGGCAAGCACCCATATGTATTATTGAACTTTGCAGACAACTATACGGACGTTGGCACGCTTGCACATGAGCTAGGTCACGCGATGCATAGTCATTATGCAGAAACTAATCAGCCAATAACAAAGAGCGACACGCCAATATTCATTGCAGAAGTTGCAAGTATTGTAAACGAGAGATTGTTGCATAGTTATATGAGTAGCATTGCAAAAACAAAGGCAGAAAAATTGTTTCTTGTGCATGAATTCATATTCAACTTTTACGCAACAGTATTTAGGCAGACTATGTTTGCTGAATTTGAACACTTTGCAATTACAACAGTTGAGAGCAAAAAACCATTACTTGTTGAAGACTTAAACAAGAAGTATGAAGAGCTTCAAGCTTTATATTTTGGCAAAGATGCTAAAAGCGTTGAAGAAGCAAAGTTTGAATGGAGCAGAATTCCACATTTTTATAGGCCGTATTATGTTTATAAATATGCAACTGGGTTTATTGCTGCGTCTATTATTGCTGACAAAATTTTAAATGAGGGAGAACCTTATGTTAAAAAGTATTTAGAGTTTTTGTCTTCTGGTTCTAGCGAAGCTCCGCTTGTGCAGTTAAGCAAGCTCGGAGTTGATTTAACAAAAGAAAGCACCATCGACTATGGGTTTAAACTATTAGAAAAATATGTCAAAGAATTTGAGAAGCTTACAAAGGAGTAAATATGTTTATAGTAATTTCTGGACCATCTGGAGCGGGCAAGACGCCAATAATCTATAGAATGCTAGAGGTTTTTCCAAACCTTAGAAGAATACAATCCTATACCACTCGTAAAAACCGAGAGAGGGAAGTTGAAGGCACATATATTTATTTGACAGCATCTCAGTTTGAAGACAAAATCAAAAAAGGCTTTTTCTTGGAATACAACAAAGTCCATAAAGACCAGCAGTATTATGGAACTGGGTTAGACTCGTACAAAAGTGCGGTTGACAATGGCTATGTTGCAATCAAGGATATAGATGTTGACAGTTACAAACAAATCAAGCAAAAAGGTCTTGATGTTATAGGTGTATATATCACTGTTAAAAATAGAAGCATTTTGTTTGATAGACTTAGAGAAAGAGGTGAAAGTGAGCATACTATCAATCTAAGGCTTACGGATAGAGTGGACTATGAGAACGCACAAAAGCAATATTATGATTATGTTGTTTACACTGACAATTATGAAGACGCTTGTAAACAAATGGAAAAGATTGTTGATACTGAATTTAAAAAACGTGCAATAAAAGTGAAAAAATATAAAGGGAAATTTAAAACAGAGCATATGTTTTAAAGCAAAAACTCCACTACTAAGTAGTGGAGTTTTCTATTATTTGCATTTTGATTAATGTTTGTGCGTAGAGCTTATTTGCGATAGATAATGCTGTGTGCTCTAGCGTGGTGGTTATTGTTTCTTTGTTGATTTTACTAGTGATTGGTTTTAAACTGGCACAATTTTTAAGTTCATTTTCAAGACAATTACAAAATGCTTCGTAAGCTGTTCTTTCGTCGCTAAAGCGTATTTGAAGTGCTATAAAAGCCTTTGCTTCTTCGAGTGAGAATATTTGTTTTAAAAAGAACACTGCGAAGATATAAGCTATATGGCGTTTGTTATATTTTTTGCCAAGCGGAGCTGGTACCAAACCACTCTTAACATAGTTGTTTATCATTGAAGGAGTTATAAAGTTTTGCTCGTTACTATAAGGGAATATAGAAAAGTACTTCTTTACATAAATTATTACTTGGTCCATATATAGGTCCAAATCTGGTATTTCATTTATGCGTGGAAGTGCGTAACTTGCAAGCTTTGTTTTATATTGTTCAATATTCTCCATAATGCTTTTTTCCATAATTTAGCTTTATTTTAACACATTATTTTATAACATGCAAATTTTTTACATTATTAGTTGACTTAGCTTTGAATATTGTATAAAATAGTTTTTAATACTAGATTACATAATTTTAATAATAAATTATAGGAGAATTTTTATGAGTATTATTTTATCTGTAGAAGATACATGTGATATCCCATTTGAAAAACTTGATAAAATGAATGTTAAGCACATTTCCTTAACATATAGAAACGAAACAACAGGAGATGAAAATCCCAATTTAACACTTGTTGAATTTTATGACCAAATTAGAAAGGGCAATGTTTTCAAAACAAGCCTTATTAACCAATATGAGTTTGAAGAATATTTTAGAGAACTTGTAAAGAACGGAGATGACGTTTTACACTTAGCGTTTACTGGTGCACTTAGTGGTACTTGTAAATGTGCAATGGACGCGAGTGAAGTTATAAATAAAGAGGGTAAAGGCAAGGTTAAGGTTGTAGATACTTTAACTGGTTCTGGAGCTCAAGCAATAATTCTACTTGAAACAATTGAGAGAATGCAAGCTAATGCATCGCTTGAAGAACTTGCAAACTTTGCCGAAGAGTTCAAAAGTCATGTTGCGTTATTATTTACTCCAGAAGATATGAAAACACTATCTGCAAGTGGAAGATTATCAAAAATAACTGCACTACTTGGTACTATCCTTAATATTAAACCAATTATTTATTGTAATGATGAAGGTAAGTTTTCTGTAAAGCAAAAGGTTATGTCAAGAAAGAAAGCACTTCAAAGAATAGTTGAGCTCTTTAAAGAAATGTATAATGGTCAAAGCAAACATGTATATATTTTGCATGGCGACAAACTAGTTGATGCTGAGTACATTAAGTCTGAAATTGAAAGCGATCCTAAATATAAAGATGTTGAGTTCCATGTTGAGTTTTTAGGCAAGATTGTCGGTGCACATGGTGGCCCAGGCAATATTTGTATCTGCTTTAGTTCTGAGCAAAGATAAAAAAATCCCTTATAGGGATTTTTTTAGTATAATAGTATTTTTTTTGCAGACACTACACCTAGAGGTGGTATAATGTTAGCAGTAAAAATACTTATGTCATTAATTTTGTTATTTAGTGGAGGAATGGAGCGAGTGGAAAGATTAACAGATACTTTTAGAGAGGCAACAAGTGTAATTGTTAGTGTTGAGGATATGAAAACAGAGTATGAAAAGGGCGATGATAAGTACCAAAAGATTATTGAAGCTCTTTATTTAGTTACAACAAATAGCCATGAGATGCCTGCATTTGGTGTTAGTATTGATAGCAAAACGCGAGAAGATATTAAAAGCGGCACATATATTGAGTTGATTTTTGACGACTTAAAATCTCATGAAGGAATGGATTATGAAGCTCTTTTGATTAAGGTTGAAAGAGATTGGTATGGCTTTAACTTGATTAGACGAGTTAATGGTAAATATGACGGCAGATGTTTTTATTTAAGTCTTGACGGTTCAATGGATAAACTTGCTGACGCGATTGATGAGGTTTCTAAAAACAGTTAGTATTGACTAATTATCCTTTTGGTGTTAAAATGAATATAACACTTAAGAGGATATAATATGTTGTATACTAAGACTAAATGGGATATAGAAATATTAAATCAAATGGAAGCCTTGCTTTCTACACTCAAATATGAATATTTGTATTTTGAGAAATTGATAGATAATATCCGTTGTATTGATGCACAGCTTCTATCTTTGCAAGAATTTTATGATATGAATTATGCTTACAATGTAAAAGCTATTGGGCAAGACCTAAACAAAGCAGATTTATTAAAGAAAGAGCTTAGGTCGAGCTATTTGAATGTAAATAAGGCTATAAGAGAATATAAAGCATATGAGACTTCTATAGATGCTTCTTATAAAAATATAAAGCATAAGCTCAACAGTTATCTTGGAGTGAAAAAATCATCAGTTGAACGAGATTATAAAGCTGCTGTTGCTATTATTGAGAAAATAGAAGAGGAGCAATTAACTGTATAAAAAAAGACGCTAATTCAGCGTCTTTTTATTTTATTTATGAGCGATAACGTGGATTCTGTTACGGCTTTCTGGATTTTCTACCTTAGATAGAGAGAAGTCTAGTAAGTTAACGTCTTTAAAGCCGGCTTTTTTAAGTGCTTCAACGATTTTGTCGTTCTCGAAGTATGCTTCAACTAGTATGTCAAAAGTTTTTGTGTATTGACCTTCAAAGTTTTTAATGTAGTATACTTCACTGATTACGCACTTATTATCCATGCCTTTTTTGATTTGACGAATATGGTCTATGTCTTCACTTTCGTCAAAAGTTGTTTCGTTCCAATTCTCTAGCTTTTTCTTAGTGTAATAGTCAAACATGAACACGCCATTTTTTTCTAGGGAAGAGTAGGCATCCTTAAATAGTTTTTCCCATTCAGAGAATTGCTCTTGTTGGTTAACCATGTCGTGGTTACAAGTGATTACACTAAATTTATTTTTGTATGGAATATCGCTAATCTTTTTTGATAGTGTGAATGTTGTTTGTGGGTATTTTGCTTTTGAGAACTCCACCATGCTTGCGGCAACTTCAGTGCCGTAGCACTTAACACCATTTTTTGAAAAGTAACTTAAAAATTCGCCTGTACCACTACATATATCAAGACAAGTTTTTACGTCAACCTTGTTTTTGTTTAAGTATTCTATTAAATTTTGTGCAAGTTGAGATGAAAAACCACCTTGGTCCATGCTCCATGCAGCTGCATAGTTTTTATCAAAAGAGTTTGCAACGTATTTATCCATATTATTCCTCCAATATTTAACTAATTATAGCATATCAAGTTTTAAAATTGAAAGTGTTTTTATACCCTTTCTACAATTTTGTGTGCCTTACAGGGCAATAAACTTTTTCAAAATGCTTGATATCAAACATATGTTCGATATATAATAATAGTATGAGAGTTATATTGCATTCAGACTTAAATAATTTTTATGCGTCGGTAGAGTGTCTTCTTCGCCCTGAGCTAAATGGTAAACCTGTTGCTGTTTGCGGAAGGGTTGAAGATAGGCATGGCATTGTGCTTGCAAAAAATATGATAGCAAAGAAAGCTGGCGTAAAGACGGGAATGGTAATATTTGAAGCCAAGAAGCTATGCCCGGACATTGTGTGTGTTGAGGCAAGGCATAACATGTATTTAAAATATTCACGAGCTGTCAAAAGAATATACCTAGAATATACAAACAACGTAGAGCCTTTTGGTATTGACGAGGCGTGGTTAGATGTAACGTCATCGCCAAAGTTTGGTGGAGACGGGGTAAAGATAGCTGAAGATATTAGAAAGAGAGTTAAAGAGGAGGTGGGGTTAACTGTTTCTATTGGTGTCAGTTTTAATAAGGTATTTGCAAAGCTTGGTTCAGATTTAAAAAAGCCAGACGCTGTGAGCGTTATAGATGAAAACAATTATAAAGATGTTGTTTGGAACTTGCCAGTTTCAGACCTTTTGTATGTTGGTAGAGCAACAAGTGAGGTGTTTAAAAAGCTGACAATTAAAACCATTGGTGACCTCGCAAATTTCAATTCGAATATCATAGACTTTAAACTTGGCAAAAGGGGAAGAATGCTCCAAGCATATGCGAAAGGTGAAGATAATGACCCTGTTAGAGTGTATGAAATACAAGACGAAATCAAGTCGGTGGGTAATAGCTTAACATATTATAGAGATATTAAGAATGATGATGATGTCTTTGCACTTTTGACTCTTCTTGCTGAGAGTGTTTGTACCAGAATGCGGGCTGACGGATTTATGTTCGCGAGAACTGTTTGCTTGACAGTAACCACCAATGATTTACAAAGCGTTATGCGAATGACAAAAGTTAATCCAACTTTTGTAAGTTCAGAGGTGGCAAATGCAGCATTTGAGCTATTTAAAAAATATTTTAGTTGGAATAAAGGGCTGGTCCGCGGGCTTGGTATCAGCTTAAGTGATTTCACAAATGTAGAGCAGCTAGACCTGCTTAGTTTTGGTCAAAAGCATGAGGCTCAAAACAAACTTGAGGAAACGGTTGAAAATATCCGTTCAAGGTTTGGTAGGGGCATAATCAATAAAGGCATTGTATTTGTGGATAAACATATGCTTGATATCAATTTGCACGGCGAGATTGGTGCTTTGTCGCGAGAAAAAACCAATGCTAAGCCATTGGTTATAAATCCCTATTAATTTGGTGTATTAGACTTCTACGAACCAAATAAATCCGTCTAAAAATAAAAAGCGTTGTTGTTCATTAATTCTAATGGTGTAACGAAGCCCAATGCCACCGCCTTTAGTGCTGGCACGAGGTCGTGCGTCTAAAATTTTGTCAATTTCAAAAACTTGGCCGTCTTCCCATAAGATAGATAACGGCACTATTTTGCCGTCTGTTTTCATTTTTGCAATTACTGTTACATCTTTTCTCAAATAATTGACCTCTTTGTATAATGGTGGTCAATTTTTTTGTTAGTTATACAAAGTAAGAACAACAATACAGCAGATATAGAACATAATATTTATTAAATAGAGTAAAGTGAAGCAACAAATAAGTACCCGTAAAGAGCATAAAACGTTTGACACAAACGGGGGGGGGGGGGTATAATTTCACAGTGAAGAAATTT
>CATKXA010000034.1 GCA_949840475.1 uncultured Thermoanaerobacterales bacterium
TAAATAACACCCTTTAAGGTTGCTGAGCGGTAGCGTTCTTCACGTCTAGGACGTCGTTTTGAAATATCCACTTTTAAGCTTCCAGTCGGGGGAGCTGTCGTCATAGACGACTGAGGGGGTCTAATTTAGTGAAGAGTGAAAAGTGAAGAGTTATGGATGAAAAAGAACGATAAAATGAGTAAATTATGAACGATAAAATTAAGGATATCCTATTCACAGCCCTCAGGCTTCATATCTTAATATCTTCATGGCTTGCAGAGCAATCCTCTTCATTTTTTTTCAGCTCATAGTGGAAGGTTTCATGTTTTAATTTATTCTTTAAATTTGGTCTTACAGGAACTTAAATTGATTGACAACTTAATAATAGATTATTATACTATATTTTATATGAGTGAAATTGGGCTTTGATAAATAAAAATCTATTTAATGCAAAAGATAATAAAAGGGAAAAGTATGAACAAATTAAAAAAAGCTTTATGTTTTGTTTTACCAATGCTATGTGCATTCATAGTATGTTTTAGTGTTTGCTTTAAATTGGATGTATTTAAAGCCAAAGGTCAAGATGAGCCAGTAAGGAGTATGGCTACTGGTGAAGACACAGGTGCCAGCTCTGCAAGCCGCGATGTCAAAGGCGGTGCAATTTATTTGGAATCTGGTTGTACAATGGAGCTTAGAAATGGCACTATAACTGGGCATAGCCAAGTTTATGGCGGAGCAATATATGTTTGTAGTGGTGCAACCTTTACATTGGACGGCGGAACAATCAAAGGTAATAGTGCAACATATGGCGGAGCTATTTATGTTGAAAATGGCGGTACTTGTAATATTTTAAGTGGTAATATTATTGCAAATGAAGCTACAAGCGAAAGTGCAATATTTTATGAAGACGGGGCAAATGTAACTATTAGTCCTAATGCCAAAGTTTTTGGTGGCGTTAGAGATAAGGGGCTAACCCCTATTGATCTCATTTCAAGTGATACAAAAAGAGCTGGTACAGCAAGCGATTCTTTTCATTATATCAAATATGGATATTATCCAGAAGATTATGTTGGGGATGGCATGAATGGTACTTTAGAATCTTGGTTTGAGGCAAATAGTCCAAAGAGTGTAAGAACTTATAGCATCAATGGCAATGTTTGGCAAACGTATATGTACACTGACGGGGAGTTATATGCTCGTGGTGCAAGTATTCGTGACGGTAGTGGCGAGTATAGAAACGGTAATGGCATAAAATCCAATGGCTCAATTACATGGTTTAAAGTTCAAAGGCTTACTTGGTTTATTTTAAACTACAACGATGTTGTGAATGGATCTGCTACGCAAATGTATTTAATGAGCGAGGCGATTGTGGCTTCAAACGTTGTTTACTATCCTAACACTAGTGATAGTGGTAGAAACACTTGGGAAAAATCTCATGTTAGAACATTTTTAAACAACGAGTTTTATAACCAAGCTTTCCCTGAGATTGATAGAAATAAAATATTAACTACGAATGTATCGGTAAGCTCTGGTAATCCAACAAATGATAAAGTTTATATTCCGAGCTTGCAAGACACTAACGACCATTTTTCTAACCAAAATAACAGATGTTGTTCTCCAACAGACTTTGCACTAAGCAATAACTGTAACATGACTGATGGAATTACCGTTGGTACTTCAAACTATAGAGGTAGAAAGGGTAATGCTCACTACTGGACAAGGTCTGCGGATAGTGCTGCAAGCGAAGTTAGAACTGTTTCTGACCTTGGTTATAACACTACAATGAACCACTGGACTGTTACAAAAACAAACATTGGAATACGTCCTATGTTGACACTTGCAGTTAGATAAATTTTAAAATAAAAAACTCTACATTTTCAGTAGAGTTTTTATTTTGTATAAAACAATTATTTAATATGGCTAACAGCCACGGCAAGGGCTACAGTTGCACCTACCATAGGGTTGTTGCCCATGCCTATGAAGCCCATCATGTCAACATGAGCGGGAACAGAAGAAGAGCCTGCAAACTGAGCGTCGCCATGCATTCTGCCCATAGTGTCAGTCATGCCGTAGCTGGCTGGACCAGCTGCCACATTGTCTGGGTGAAGGGTACGACCAGTTCCGCCGCCACTTGCAACACTGAAATAGCTTTTGCCTGTTTCTTGGCAGAGCTTTTTGTATGTACCTGCAACTGGGTGTTGGAACCTTGTTGGGTTTGTTGAGTTTCCAGTGATAGAAACATCTACATTTTCATGTTGCATTATTGCAACGCCTTCGTTAACGTCATCAGCACCATAAACAAGCACCTTAGCACGCTCGCCATTAGAAAAACTTTTCTTAGATACGATGTTTAGTTTGCCAGTTTTATAGTCAAAGCTTGTTTGAACGTAAGTGAAGCCGTTTATTCTTGAAATAATATAAGAAGCATCTTTGCCAAGACCATTTAGTATTACCTTTAGTGGAGTTTTACGTGCTTTGTTTGCAGTGCTTGCAATACCAATAGCTCCTTCAGCCGCAGCAAAACTTTCATGACCTGCTAAAAAGCAAAAACATTTGGTCTTTTCGTCAAGAAGCATTGAGGCAAGGTTACCGTGACCAATGCCAACTTTCCTGTGGTCAGCAACAGAGCCTGGGACGCAAAAAGCTTGTAAGCCCTCGCCGATATATTTAGCGGCTTCCATTGCGTTTTTTGCCTTGTTTTTTATGGCGATTGCGGTGCCTAAAGTGTAGGCATATACTGCGTTATCAAAGCAGATTGTTTGAATGCCCTTTACAATTTCTTCTACATTTATATTTTTGTCTTTGGTGAGTTTTACAGCCTCTTCCAAAGATGAAAAGCCGTGTTGTTTTAACGCTTGGTTTATAGTTTTTATGCGTTTTTCTTTACCCTCAAATGTTATCATAAACTACTCCTTTCTAGGGTCGATAATTTTAGCAGCTTCGCTAAATCGGCCATATGTTTTTGTATTTTGTGCGAGTGCATCTTTTGGGTCAACGCCATTTTTTATTGCCTCTAAGAACTTGCCTGTTGCAATATACTCATAGCCTATGATTTCGCCGTTTTGGTCGAGGGCTTGTTTTGTAATGTAACCCTCAGCTGTGTTTAAGTATCTAGGTCCTTTAATAAGGGTAGAATAGCTAGTTCCAACTTGTGAACAAAGACCTTTACCAAGGTCTTCCATGCCGGCACCTATTTCTAGTCCTTGGTCTGAAAATGCAGACTGAGTTCTACCATAAATAATTTGCAAAAATAGCTCACGCATAGCGACGTTAATAGCATCACAAACTAAGTCTGTGTTGACAGCTTCAAGCAATGTCTTGCCTGGCAAAATTTCAGATGCCATAGCTGCACTATGTGTCATACCAGAGCAACCAATAGTTTCAACCAAAGCTTCCTCAATAATTCCGTTTTTTACATTTAGTGTTAGCTTGCAAGCACCTTGTTGTGGGGCACAGCCTCCAACGCCATGGGTTAAGCCACTTATGTCTGATATTTCTTTAGCATGTACCCATTTGCCTTCCTCGGGGATTGGGGCATTTTGATGCCTTGCACCAAGAGCTACTGGGCACATATCATTTACATGTTTAGATATGTTCATAATTTACCTCGCTTTTTATTTATTTTAGTTTAACATTATTGATTTCAAATGTAAAACTTTTGCTTTAGTTTATTTTGATTTTTATACTTACTGTGCTATAATATAAAATATTGATATAGGAGAACTTTATGTCAAACACACCTTATATTGTTGTTGCCGACACAGCAATGGCAGAAACAACTGTTAATAAATCTCGTTTTATCGGGGTTACTTTTCCTGTAAATACAATAGACCAAGTAAAAGAGGCTATTGGCTCACTTAGAAAGAGTAATAAAGATGCAAAGCATATAGCCTATGCTTATCTTTTGGGTCAGGATTTTTCTGTCGCTCGTAACAGTGATGATGGCGAGCCTGCTGGTAGTGCAGGAGCTCCAATTTATCAGGCTATAAAAGAGAAAAAGCTAACAAATGTGCTTGTTGCAGTTGTTAGATATTTTGGCGGAGTAGAGCTTGGTAAGGGTAAGCTCACTAGAACATATTATTCAGCAGCTTTAAATGCTTTGAACGGTGCAAGAAAAAACAAAATGGTATTTTGCAATATTTTTGATATGAAAATTGCATATAGCGACTATGGTATATTAGGTAAAGTTTTAACAGAAAAAGGTTTTCCTATTATTGAAAAGAATTACGACGAGTCTATGCCGCTTATTAGGTGTGCTATTCCTGTTGATGCTTCAGATAAAGCCATTCAAGATATAAGGTCAAAAATGAAAGATAGTGCACAGATGATAAAAGTAAGCAGTATGTACTATAGATTCCCATATAATGGCTAATATAACAAATATTGAGCCACAAAAACGTAAAGGTCGCTACAATATCTATGTAGACGATAAGTTTTATTGTGGCATCGATGCGGAGGGGCTTGTTAAGAGCGGGTACAAAGTTGGTAGTGAGGTTACAGTAAAAGAGCTTGAGCAAAATGTGTTTGAAAGTGAACTGCGTTCTGCTTTTAATAAGCTTGCTGACCTCATTGCAAGAAAACCATATTCTAAGAGCCAACTAAAAAGCAAATTAATTGATAAAGGCTACAGTATAAATGTAATAGACAAAGCAATTAATAAAGCAGAAGAGTATGGCTATGTGAATGACGATCAGTATGCGAAAATGTATATTGAAGCAAAAAAGAATAAAAGCAAGCGTGAAATCATTAGCGGCCTTTATGGCAAGGGAATAAATAAAAACATTATCAATAAAAATGTGCAGATCATATCTGAGCAAAGCGAGTTTGACAATGCATGGACTCTAGCCAATAAATATATGAAAAATAGACCCAAGGAAAGAAAAGAGTTTGAAAAGCTCTATGCATATTTGTATAGGAAAGGTTTTCAGGGCGAGTGCATAAATTCTGTGCTAAAAAAATTTAAGTTTGATGAATTTGACACATTTTAAGGAGAAAGAGCATATATATGGTTGGAATTGATATTGTAAAAATAAGTAGAATAGATAGGGTGATGCAAAAAAAGTCATTTTTAAATAAAGTTTTAAATGACGTAGAAATTGCTTATGCAAATAGTAAGTGCAAAGAGAATTGCGAGTTTGGGTTTAACTCGGTTGTAATGACGGTAGCGGGTTTGTTCGCATGTAAAGAAGCTGTGCTTAAAGCTCTTGGTGTTGGAATTACAAATGGTTATGGTTTTAAAGATGTAACAATAGATCATAATAGTAAAGGAATGCCTTTTGTTTCGCTTAGTGGTAAGCTACAAAAGCTAACAAAATCCGATGTCAAAATATCTATTTCGCATGACGGCGAATATGCCACAGCAATCGCCGTGTTATGCCAGTAAAATTCAAGCATTAGAGAGTTTTTTGTGCTCACAAAAAATTTGTAAATGGGTATTGACATGGCTATACTAATGTGCTAAAATATAATCACAATAAATCATATATGTAGTGCCAAGCATAGTGGCACGAGGGAGGATATATGGCTGGTAAGAAAACAGTTTCAACAACTAAAGTTGGAAACGCAATGACTGGAGTTTCTAAACTTTGGAATATTATTGAGAAAGAGTTGGGAGAGAAGGGCTTTACACCTGAACAAACAGCTGCGTTCATGAAGAATTCTGATATTATTATTGATTCTGAAAAAGAGCAGATTATTATTAAAGATGGTGAGAATGTAAAAGCTTATCAAGTAGCATTTAAAAATGTTGGTGGAGCTGTTGATGGTCTTGACTATACTAAAATGACTATGGCTCAAATTAGAGATCCAGAGCTTTTCAAAAAAGTTGTAATGGATATCTGCAATAAAGCTAAAGCTGGTAATGAAGAGATCGCTAACCTTCAAAACGATAAGGCTGCTTTACAAGGTCAAGTAGATGGTCTTAGAGCTCAACTTGAAGCTGCATCTGCTAATTTGCAAGCTGAAAACACTGAAACTGAGCAAAGAATTGCTGCTGCTAATGCTGAGAGAGATCAAGCTGTGCAAGACAGTGAAGCTCAAGCTTCTCGTTTGACTAAGACTGGTAAAAAATTAAAGGGAAGCAGAATCTATGGCGGCGTTGCCACTGCACTTTTGGTGGCAGCTGTTATTGGTCTAGTTGCATCTCAAGTAAAACTTCACGAGGTTGAAAAAGATTTAGTTTCTGCTCAAAATACTGTTAACGAAATCAAAAACATTTTAAACAACTATGGTTATGGTGATCAAACAGAGGTTTCTGTTGAGGACTACTTAAAATCATTGTTAGAGTCACTAAATGCTGGCGATAACCTTGCTGATTTAGAAAATACTTACAAATCAGTATTGAATCTTTTTGCTGACCTAGGTGTTAACATAGAAGATTGCATTGACGCTGATGGTAAAATTACTCTAGATAGCATCAACGCAGAGGTTCGTCCTATTATTGAAGAAATTCTTAAGAACAATGCTGAGCGTGAGAGCATTTATGAGAAAGTTGAAGATATCTTGGCTATATTAACAACTACTGAAGCTGGAGATTTCCAAACTATTGAAGACAAGGGCGGAATTGAAAACGCTATTGATTTCATCAATGAAACTCTAAGCGAAATGCAAAGTGAACTACTTAAACAAATCACTGAGAACGGAACTTTAACTATTGAGAATGGTAAGCTTAAAGTTGAAAATTCTGAGCTTTCTGAAGAAAATCAAAAACTTCTTCAAGAAAAAGTAGATCTTGCAAACGAAATCATTGGAATGCAAGCCGAAATGGATGCTTTAAAAGCACAAAATGAAGAGAGTAATAAAAACTACTCTGAACTTCTTGCTCGTTACGATGAATTAGTTAAAGAACTTAATGGTGGAAACCACCCTAATAAAGACCAAACTACTCCAAGTGCACCAGATCACGTTGGTAATGGTAACGTAAGTGTTGGAGATAGCAACGAAAACAAAAATGAGCAAGATAGTATCCCTGGTGGAGATACTGGTAACTCTGGTGGTACTAGTAGTAAGGATGAAAATAGTTCAGACTTCGAACCTGGAGTATAATAAAAACAAAAACTGAGAGGCAACTCTCAGTTTTTTTGTGTGTAGGTAATTATTATGAATGTAGAGTACCGTTGATAGGCTTTTTAAAAAGTTATACTTTGTTGCTGATTAATTTTTTAGTATTGCCATACATTATTATATTTTTCTTTTGACAATATTTAATTTTTGAGTGGGCTCGGTCTATTTGTCTGGTGGTTGTTCCTTTAGGGAGGGGTATTCAGTTTGCGTTAATATTGATTTTATATATTAAAACTTCTTAATTGTTAAAATATAGTATTAAACAAATTTGCTAATGATAATTTACTTGTGTATAATAATATTATGTTTGAAAAAATTAAAAATAAATTTTTGTTTGCGAAAGAGAACTATAACCATATAAGGTATAAGCTCAACTACATTGCTTTGCCAGTTATAGCTATTGTAGATTTTTTATTGCTTGTTGTTATAGCTTTGCTTGTTGGAACGCTAAAGCAAAGAGCTGTTGTGCCTTGCGTTTGTATTTTTTCTATTATCGTTTTGAGCTTACTTGGTTTAATGATTGCAAATATGCTTGTCAAAAAGCAAGAAATAAAATTAGAAACGAACAAACTTAAAGAGCTGTTTAATCTCAAACTTTCAAATGACATGGTCACAAAGTATGTGCTTAATAGCATGCGAGGCGAAGTTGGGCTTGAGTTCAAAGATGAGGGAGTTGAATGCTCAGGAAGCTTGTTTAAATATTCTGACATTGAGGCTGGAGTTTTAACCAGTAATTATGGCTATAAAGCAAATCTTATTGTAGCGTTTAAAATAAATCAAGTTGAAAGTGGTTTGGAGCAAGAGGGAAGTGTAAATCACGATAGCGACGTTCCAACAGAATTTACTCTTTTGCTTGACTATAATATGTTATGTATATTAAATAAATATAATATTAATATTATAAATAAAGATGTACTCAACTTTATTGCACAAAATACTGAGCTTGCAGTCAAGCAAATTATGAAGTATGGAAAGATTCAAAATAATTATATGAATATGAAATAAGACGCGTTTTTAGCGTCTTTTTTATATGTTAATTTATTGTTTTGTTGTAAATTTTAGTTAATTTGTAATAAAAGCGAATTTATTGTTAAAAATTTTAGAAATTGTAAATAAAAATATTTTATTTTTGGCAAAATTATTGACACCTGTTTGCCCCTATGGTATATTATTGTAGTTTACTATGAGTAATTATCGCTTGTTGCCTGTAAAAAGGCAATTCGCAAAAGGATAAAATAGATTGAAAAGATTTTTAACAAAATAAAAAATCTACAATAAATCAGAGCTAAAACCTTGGCTTTGGTTTTTTTGCGTGCTGTGCGATAAAAGCTACAAAATATGCCAGGAGGAGTTATGGCAAACTCTAAAAAGATTAATGTAAAAAAAGTAAAATATGGAAATCAATTTAGGTACAAATTCGGCGAAATAGATGAGGTTTTAGATATACCTTATCTTGTTGAAGTTCAAAAAGATAGCTTTGAGAACTTCTTAACTAGAGGCATTAGAGATGTGCTTCGTGATTTTTCTCCTATCACTGATACTGATAACTTGAACCGTAGTGAGGGAAGAGAAGAAAATAAAGATGCAAGAGTAGAGCTTCATTTCTTGGAGCACTCTGTTTCTGGTACTCCAAAATACACTCAAGACGAGTGTAAGAGTCGTGATGCAACTTATTCTTTACCTTTAAAAGTAAAGGTTCGTTTGGTTTACAAAGAAACTGGCGAAGTTGTTGACCAAGAGGTATTCATGGGCGATATTCCTATGATGACTGACAATGGTTCATTCATAATCAATGGTGCTGAGCGTGCTGTCGTAAGTCAGCTCGTTAGAAGCCCTGGCGTTTATTGCAAACAAGGTTTAAACAAAACTGGTAACTTTGTTACAACAACTTCAATCATGCCATACCGTGGTGCATGGATTGATTTTGAGGAAGATACCAATGGCGTTTTGTGGGTTCACGTTGATAGAAACCGTAAGATGATTGCAACAATTTTCTTACGTGCTCTTGGACTTGGTACAGATGAAGCTTTGCTTGAAGCTTTTAACAACCACCCAACTATTGCTAAAACTATTGAAAAAGACTTTACTAAGAGCGAAGACGAGGCATTAGTTGAAATGTCTAAACGTTTACGCCCAGGCGAAGTTTTGAACCTTAGAGCTATTAAAAAGAACTTAGAAAAAATGTTTTATTCAACTCGCAGATACGATAT
>CATKXA010000035.1 GCA_949840475.1 uncultured Thermoanaerobacterales bacterium
GGCCGGTACTTTTTCTGATGGAAAGTTAAATACCGGAATTAAAGATAAACAAAATAGAATTCGTTTTGTTCTGGAGACTTTTGTGAAGTTTGGTGCAGATGAAAGAATATTATATGATGCAAAACCGCATATAGGAACAGACAGACTTCGTTATATTGTTAAAAATATGCGAAAAGAGTTTATATCGCTCGGAGGGCAGATTGAGTTTGAGGCTACTTTTATAGACTTTAACAACAAATCTGAAACTGGCGAGCTTGAGATTATTTATAGTAAAAATGGTAAAAACCAAAGCCAAGTATGTGATGACCTTGTTTTGGCGATTGGTTACTCTGCAAGAGATACGATTCGCATGCTATACAAAAAGGGATTGAGTTTTAAACAAAAGCAGTTTTCTGTAGGATATAGAATAGAGCATTTGCAAAGTGATATAAATTACAGTCAGTACAAAGATTTTGCTAAATATCTAGCTCCTGCGGACTACAAACTTTTTGAACATTTAGATAATGGCAGAACAGTGTACACGTTTTGTATGTGTCCGGGTGGGCAGGTAGTGCCAGCTAATAGTGAAGAGGGGCAAATTGTTACCAATGGTATGAGTTACAGCGACAGGGCTTTAAAAAATGCAAACAGTGCGTTGTTAGTGTCTACCAAGCTCAGCGATTATAACGGAGATAGTGAGCTTGCGGGTTTAGACTTTCAAGAAAAGCTGGAAAGAGAAGCGTATAAAATAGGAAAGGGCAAGTTCATATGCACTAAGCTTGGTGACTTTTTAATGGATAGACCAAGCAAATGTGTTGGAAAAGTTGCACCTAGCATTGTGCCGTGTTATACTTTAGGAGATGTGAGCAAACTGCTCCCCAAAGAGTATGTTGACTCAATAAAAGAAGCGTTGCCAAAACTTGGCAAAAAGCTCAAAGGTTTTGACATGAGCGATGCCATACTTACAGGCATTGAAACTAGGTCAAGTGCACCATACATTATTGCTAGGAATGAAAATTTGCAAACGAGCATAGATAATATATATGCTATTGGCGAGGGTGCCGGTCAAGCAGGTGGCATTGTAAGCAGTGCTGTTGACGGTATAAAAATAGCAAATGCTATTATAAGTAAATATTTGGATTAGAGAATGAAAGTACATAAAATTATCAATGGTAAAATGCAAGAGAATTGTTACGTATTAGACCTTGGCAAAAACCAGGCTTTTGTTATCGACCCAGGTTTAGGAACTAAAGACATTTTAAAAACTATTGATAGTTTAAAACTTAAAGTTATAGCTGTGCTTTTAACGCATGGGCATTTCGACCACATATATTCTGCGGCTAAGTTTAAAAGCCTTGGGGCTAAAATCTACATAACAGAAAAAGATGCTCCAAAGCTTCTAGACAATGAGCTTAATATGGGCTTTATGTTCGAAGAAGAAGTTGAGGCTTGTTTGCCTGACGGTTTTTTAGTTGAAGGCAAAAACAAAATAGAAGAAGCAGAGTTTGAAGTTGTTTTTTCGCCAGGACATACGTCTGGTAGTTGTGTGATTATCTTTGATAATTTTGCTTTTACGGGCGACACATATTTTGGCGATGGTATCTATGGCAGGTGTGACTTTTTGGACGGAAATATTCAAGATATGAAAGAGAGCTTGAAAAAACTTGTTCCATACTTAAAAGGCAAAAAAGTTTTGGCAGGGCATGATTAATGCAAAAGTTAATGGGTTTTAGTTTTGTTGATTGGCTTATTGAAGTGGGCGACCTCGGGCAGGGGCCTGGTCTTTGGTGTCCACTTCATATTGTATTAATGGTATTGCTTGCCGCTTGGCTTGTAGCTTGTATATTTATTTTTAGAAAGTATAAAAAGTTTGCTGCTTCTTTTACAAAAGTTATTTGCATTTTAATGATAGCCTTTAGAGTATTTAGAACATTTTTGCTCATATTTAGTGGAAAGATGGGCGTAATTGAAGCTTTGCCTTGGCACCTTTGCCATATTATGGCTATAGTGTTCCCATGCTTTTATTTGACCAAGACTAAAAAGTTCTTTTTGCCTATTGTCTGCGTCACTTTGTTTGGTGGGATTTTGACTTTTATCTTTGGGGACTACTATTGCTATAATACATTATCCTTTTTACAACTAGAGAGCTTATTCTTGCATTTTTGCATGCCTACTGCTGTTGTTGGTGTGCTCGCCACCGGATACTTTAAAGTCAAGACTGAAGAAATTTGGCAGATTTTTGTATTTTTAATTATGCTAGCTTGTTATGCTGAGATTGGCAACACTTTGGTTAAAGGAGCGAACTTTTTGTTCCTAAGAGAGAATGGCTTGCCATTTAATTTGTTTGGTAACGCACATTTCTTCTATACTTATATAGTGCTTATTCTAATTTTATCCGTTTGCTTTACCTTGCCTATAATTGTTAGCGGGATAGTGAAAAAACATAAAAATTCAAAATTTAGAAATAGCGTTAGACAAAAATGTTGTAATTTTGACAAATAAATGGTAAACTATAATAGTAAGGAGTAAAGATTATGATGAAATACGTTGAATACGGCTTATATGGTCTTTTGGGTTTTATAGTGCTAGTTACTGCACTTATTTCTATTGTTAAGCTATCTAAGAGAAAGAAAAATAAGAAAGATAGTCTAGCTAAAAAAGCTGATAAGGTTGACGAAGTTAAGGGCGTAAGATATTCAACTGATGATGATATTATTGACGACAAGGGAGATATGAACATATCTTATGTTAGGGAAGATATTATCTTGCAACCAAGAAAAATGGTTAGGGTAGACAAAAAGGGACCAATCAAGCCAGGAAAATACACAGTGCTTTCTGCGTACCAAAATGAAGAAACATTCAACATTAGAATTGGCTTGTATGTAAAAGAGTATAAACATGGTCAAGAAATCATACTTGTTGAAGACGATGAAATCTGCCCAACAAGCTCAACAATCATTTTACGATAAAAATATTTTTATTTGTTATAGTACGGTTTTATATAAAAATTACTAAAAAATTAAGTAAAAAAATGTATAAAAACACTTGCAAAAGCTTATTTATTGATATATAATACTTTTGCTTTTGAGTAAAAAAAAGCAAAAGTTATATTCCCCGATAGCTCAGCGGTGGAGCAGGTGACTGTTAATCACAAGGTCGTAGGTTCAAATCCTACTCGGGGAGCCATATAATACATGCTAGGCATTGAACTGTTTCATAGCCTAGCTTTTTTTAATAAGGAGCCCGTTTATGAAAAAGACTGATATTGAAAAATTTAAAAATTTTAGAAATTCTTATGATTTTAAATATAAAGAAATTGTTGTAAAAGACGACGAAAAGTATATAGGGGAAACATTAGTAAGTAATAGCGATGGTACTGTTAGTGAAACCGAAGAGTTTATTAACGTTGGTTATAAATTAAAAGGTCCATATTCAAAAGTTCTATCTAATATATTTCCATACACATTTACTTTTAGAGGGAAAAAGGTAAATAGTTTAGAGGCTATTTTTCAATCTATTAAGTTTAAAGATGTAAAGATGCAAAATTTAGTTTTAAAGTACGATAGACTAGACGCAAATAACATTAAAGTTGCAACACCTTATGATTGGAAAGAAACAGGAATACTATATTGGCAAGGAAAAGAGATAGATAGATTTTCGAGTGATTATGATGATTTTACAGTGGAAATGTATCTAAGTGCTATTAAAAACCCTTTATATAAAAGTGTACTAAAGAATATAGACAAATACATTCTACACTCAATAGGAGAAGAAGACTCTAAAAAAACAGTGTTTACTAGATATGAATTTGAGAGAATGCTCAACACATTATCGGCTTATGTTAAACGGGAGAAATAATGAACGATATTAAGCTTTCAGAATTTGATATTTTAGGATTTTTTGATATAGATGATAATACATTTATCGAGGAGTTCGTTACTCCGTTAGGAAATGGTAAATTTTTATCAAGAAATGAAATTTACTATAAAAAAAGAACATGTGAAGAATGTAGTAAGCTTAGAGAAAAATGTAAACAAATTTTAAGCAGCAAAAACTTAAATTATAAAAAGCAATTTATTGTTTTTGAATATATGTTAAATTGTTCGGCTAAAGTTTTTTATACGCAACTACAAAACAAAGTTGCAAATAAAGAAAATCAATATGAGTTAGCAAAAAAGTGTTTTGAAGAAGATTGTGAGAATTTAATTTGTACGCTAACTAATAACAAAATAAATTTATCAGAAATGATTTTGCCAGGTGGAGAAGAATCAACTGAAAAAAGATTTATTGAACTTGACAATAAAGCTTTGCTTTTGATGTTTTGCTCTCAGCTTCCGTTAACTGGAAATAGTAAAGTTATCTTAACTGGTCTAGGTGGCATATTATTAGGTCCATTTATTAAAACTATACATGGATGTGATTATGCTGTTGCCCCGCTAAGTGCATACAAAGGAGCAAAGGAACTATTAGCGGAAAACAAAGCTTCGCTAAAAGATTATTTGGCAGAGCCTGAGATTCTAGATAGTGATAGTGAGTTTGTGTTTTTAGATGATAATGTTGGCACAGGAGGCACTATGCGTATGCTAGTGAAAATGTTGCAAGAAGAAGGTAAAAGTTGTAGGTGTGGAGCAGCTCAATATAATTGGATAAATTATAATAAGGTTGAAACTGGAGAAAAAACTATCGATAGATTTAAACCAGATGATATAGACTTTCTTACTAAATTCAACTATCCAGGTATACACCTTTTGGAGCATGCAATTATTGAGCACTTAATTCCATATGGCGGCGATGACTATATTGCATACCTTAAAAGCAAGTCGTATAGAAGAGATAATGCGTCGGATCTAGAAACTTTAGCAAACAAAGGTGAAAGATACGCAAACGCAAGTGGAGTATTTTTTACTGATGATGAGATAAACGCTTCAAAGGGCGAAAAGCGAGTTAACAAAACTTCTTTAGAGTTGATTAAAAAAATTGATGAAAAGATAAAAGGCACAGAACCAACATATTAAAACAAAAAACAGACTTAATTATCGTCTGTTTTTTTATTTGTCACGAAATTCGCTTTTAAATAAAGAATTGGTGTTTTTATAACAAGCCTTAAAAAATCATAATCTAGCTTCGTTAAGCATAAATTTTTGTTGAGGTTAGATATGAAAAATAAAAGTTTAAAAGTATTTAGTTTGATTTTTGCTGTTGTTTTGAGCAGCGTGTTTTTTGTTGGTTGTTCAATTAAAACAGAACTTAAAAAAGTTAGCAAGAACTTAACAAATTATAAGATAGATGCAGTTTTTAATAGTGAAGACATGAGTATTGACGCTAATATGACTGCAAAAGTAGTGAACAAGACTGATGTGGCATTAGAGAATCTATGCTTCAACCTTTATGGTAGGGCGTTTAGAGAAGAGGCAAGTGTTAAGCCGTACACTTCAATCAATGAGGGCAAGTGCTTTCCAAACGGCGTCAATTATGGTGACTTAAAAGTATTAAAGGTTAGCAACAATGGCACTCAAAAACAAGTGACATATGTTGGGGATGACAGCAACGCTCTTCAAGTGCCTTTAAATGAGAGGCTTGAGCCGGGAGATAAGACTTCCATTGAAATGGAGTTTAAACTTACTTTAGCCGAGAGTATTCACAGACTTGGTTACTTTGAGGGCAGTGTAAACCTTGGAAACTGGTTCCCAATTTTAGCAATGTATGAAAAAGGCGAGTTTAATATTACGCCTTACTATTCAACAGGCGACCCATTTTATAGCGATATAGCTAACTTCGACGTTAATTTTACATATCCTGAGGAATATGTGCTTGCAAGCACGGGAAACATTTTGAGCAACAGTCAAGGCAGGGCTGTTATAAAGTCGCAGGCAACTCGTGATTTTGCCATGACACTTACTAAGTGTGCGAATATAAATAGCAAGAAAGTAGGCGAAACAACTGTTACATATGTTGGTTACCAGGAAGATGAAAATATTGATTATTGTCTAGATGTTGCAGCAAAAGCTGTCGGTTATTTTTCTAAGACCTTTGGAACTTATCCATACGAGTCGCTAACTGTTGTTAAAGCACCATTTTTACATGGTGGAATGGAGTACCCAGAAATTGTGTTGATATCTGATAGTATCACTGATGGCTTTGACGTGGCAAAAGTTATTGTCCATGAAATTGCACATCAGTGGTGGTATGCTGTTGTTGGCAACAACCAAATTAGTGAGGCATGGCTTGACGAAAGCTTAGCGGAGTATAGTAGCATACTATTTTTTGAGGCTCACAGTGAGTTTGATGTAAGCTATGAAGAGCTTGTTAGTGAAGCCTTTGCCGGATACTTGCTTTACGCTGACATAATATCAACAGTTAATGGAAAGATACAAACAAGCATGTTACTCTCAGTAAATGAATATTTTAGTGAGTACGAATACTCATACATGATTTACGTAAGAGGCGTGTTGATGTTTGATAGCCTAAGGCAAGTTGTAGGGGCTAATAAACTAAAGACGGCATTAAAGAAATATTACGATAAATATAAGTTCAAATTTTCAACAACAGACAGCTTTATAGCCAGCATGCGTAAAAGCACAGGCAAAGACATAGAAGGATTTTTGGACGGCTGGCTCAGTGGAAGCACAGTTGTTGGAGCAATGTAATAAAAAAAGTTGATTAAATAATTTATTTTGTGATATAAATTTAGCAAAGGAAGAAATATGAGAGTAATTAACCTAGCTTCAGGCAGTAAGGGCAATGTAACGTTTTTTGAAGCTTCAAATATAAAACTTTTACTTGATGCGGGGCTGACCTTAAGAGAAATTGAAAAGAGGCTTGAACTCATTAATGAAAAGGCTGAAAACATTGATGCTATTATAATCACGCATGAGCATGTTGACCATATAAAAGGCTTTATACCATTTTTAAAAAAGTACAATGCCCGGGGCTATATTCATAAGAGCCTAGAAAGCAGAGTTTTAAAAGACTTGCCACAGGCAATAATAGATAAGATATCCTTGATAGAAACTTATGACTTTAGCATTGGCGAAGTTAAGATTATGCCTTTTGAGCTTCCTCACGATAGCATAAGCTGTTTGGGATACTGCTTTATGTATAAGGACAGAAAGGTCGCGTTTGCAACAGACCTTGGGTTTATGCCAAAGCTTGCACTTGATGCTATTATTGGCAGTGACCTCGTGTACATAGAGTCCAACCACGATTTAAAGATGCTAAGAAACTGCAAATATCCGTACATTGTTAAACAGCGAATAATGAGCGACCATGGGCATCTATCAAATAATCAAGCCGCTGAAATTGTTTTAAGACTTGCAAGACACGGTACTAAATATTTTGTGCTGTCACACATGTCTGAAAATTCAAACACTTTAGAGCAGGCATATTTAGCTTCGGCAAGACTATTAGAAGACAGCGGGTTTGTATTAGAAAAAGACGTGTTTTTAAGGTACTCTAGGCAAGACATGCCAGGTAACAATTTTAATTTTGGAGAGGATAAAAATGACTGACAATAATCAAATAAGCCCAGTAAAAGCTGTGCTTAAAAGAGATAAAAGAGATAAGTTTAATCTATTTGATAGTTCTTTAGCCACCTTAATGTTTATAGTGTTTTTACTTGTATTAAAATTCCTCATGGGAGTTTTGCCTGAAAGTTTTTTAAGTAATTTTTTTGTAGCGTTTTTTTTATCATTCTTAGTTGAAGCTGTGTTTGCTTTTGCAGTAATGTTTACTGGTGGAGTTAGAAACGTTCATATTTTAAAAGCCACAAAAATCAATAAAAAAATAGATTTTTTGAGCGGGCTTTTGGCGGTTGCAATGTCATTTATTGCATTGTTTGCTTTTTCACAGCTTTCAAATGTGTTTTCTAACTTTTTAGGTAAACTTGGCTATAGTCAAGTTATAAGTGAAATTGCCATTCCAAATTTTTTAGTTTACATTATTTACGTATTTTTAATGTGTATTTGCCCAGCACTTTTTGAGGAGTTTTTGTTTAGAGGAGCAATTCTTAGTGGTTTGAAAGAGCTTGGCAAGCATAAAGCTGTATTTTTAAGTGCGTTAATCTTTAGTTTAATGCACGGGGGACCAGACCAAACAATTCATCAATTTTTACTTGGTATTGTTCTTGGTTATGCTTTTGTTTATTCTGGAAGTTTATGGGTACCTATTATTATCCACTTTGTAAATAACTTTTTTGCTGTCACTATGATTTATATTTCTAATTTACTTCCACAAGACCTTGCAGGAGGAGCTACTGAGCTACCGTCATGGGGAGGGTTGATTGTAAGCTTTGTTATCGCTATTATAATGGCGGCTATTGGCTTTGCAATAATATATGCATGTTTAAAAGCATTAAAGAGTTTAAGGGAAAAGCGAGAGGGCGTCACTAAAACTGACAAGTATGCTCTTTTAGACAAAGAGAACTTAACTAGCGATGAAATAGAAAAGCTTAAAAATAACTTAAACAACCAGCAAACAAGCAAGCCAAAATTAAATATAAAAAAGAGTGAGTTACGCTTGACTATAGTCTTATTTGTTTTTAGTGGCTTATACATGATAGTGGAATGGGTGTTAACACTGCTCACAGGGCTTGGTATATTGTAACCACGATAAGCTTATAATTCATAACATGTAATATATTATGGATTATATAAGTTTAGAAAAATTTTTAGAAAAAAAGATTGAGCATGCTGAGACGATAATACTTGGAACAAGCGTGCTTGGCAGATTTATTTATGGTGTGAGTTTTGATTTTGGAAGCAAACACTCTGTAATAATCCAAGCGGCTATTCACGCAAGGGAGCATATTACTACTGACCTTTGCTGCAAACTTATTATAGACATTTCAAACATGTATGAATCTTTAAAAAAGCAAGGCTTTCCCAATATTATATTTGTGCCAATGTCAAATCCTGACGGGGTTGAGCTTTGTTACTATGGACTTAGTAGTGTTTCAAATAGATACAAAAGAAGAGAACTTTATAAAATAAATAAGAGCAAGGACTTTTCGCTTTATAAGGCAAATGCAAATGGTGTTGACTTAAACACTAATTTTGATGCCAAGTGGG
>CATKXA010000036.1 GCA_949840475.1 uncultured Thermoanaerobacterales bacterium
TTTTGTAGTCACTTATTTTCATAATTCATTTAAAAATCAAACAAATTATTTATTTATTAATTTTATATGCCCTATATCTATCCATTTAGCTAATATATCCGCTCGCTTTTTGTCCCTATATACATACGCCATATCTATACATATTTCATCATCATTTTCACAAGCATAGTCTACCCAGAGACATTCCCCTTCACATTCACATGGTTCGCCAAATTCTATTTTAGTCACCACTTGATAATCCTCTTCAAATTTTTTAAACTTTTTACCTTGATATGTAAATTGCTTTGGGAATTTTTCGCCTTTATAAAAATCATTTACTATCTTTCCTAAAAATATTGACTTTCTATCAGCATTGATGACAAGTATATTTTCATCACTCAACACAAATTTTGTATATTTTAGCTCAGTGTTTTTTATGTTTGCATAATGAGTTTTTGTCTTGACATTATATTGTTTGTTGTCAATCACAATTACACTATCTTTTTTTATTGATTTAATTAAATTTAAATGTACATTTTCCATAATCAGCCTCTAATATTATTTTAGCATAAGTTATATCATTATTCAAATATTTGTAAAGATAATCTATACAAAAAAGCTCAAGCGTAAATCTTGAGCTTTATAAATATATATTTATAAACTTTAAAAATGTCCATTAATAGTAATTAAGGTGCTACCATGGCTTGGAACATAAATAGGCGAACCAGCTGCTGTAACAATAGCGAGTAAGTTACCTGAACTTAAAGTATAGTCACTACTAGTTAGTGTTACTGGACTGCTAGACCCCTCCTTTGATGTGATAGAATTTAGTACGAAACCATTTGGTAATTGGTCTGCAACGCCAGCAAGTTGATAAATATCATCACTAGGGTTAGTAAAGGTTAATCTATAATCAAAGTTCTGTCCTGGTTGAACGTTAGTCAAACTAGCAGTTTTAGTCATAGTTAAACTTGTATTAATTCTTCTAGTGATAGTGCTACTAGCGTTACCAGTAATCGTTCCAGTGCTTGTATAACCAATACCTTGAACCTGATTAGTAATACTTGTAACAGTTGAAGGCAAATTGAAAATAACTTGACATTTGTAAACTAATGTAATAGTTTGACCAATATTTAATTGTTGAAGAGTAAATGTTAGTGGGTTTGTAGCAACGGGATTAACCGCATATGAAGAACCGTTTGCAGTAACTCTGCCACTGCCAACAACATAGGCTAAATTGCCACCACCAAGATTATCTATGATACGAACACCAGACAAGTAAGTAGTAGAGTTGTTAGTAATCTTAACACTATAATTAATAATGTCGCCTGCAACAAACTGAGTTGGGGCAGCAATTTTAACAAGATCTAATCTTCCTGCTGCTTGTAATGTAATTTCATTTACATTACTTTCAGCCGTAGTAGTTTCACTTTCACCTAAAATATGGTATTCACAAGTTGCTTGATTAGTAATAGTTGCCATATTTAATTTTTCCTCCTTGTAATATTGTGGCACAGCATGAACCTTTAAGCACATACTTTGCCTACTATATTATATTCTTTAAATTGTAATATTGTGAAAAAAGCACGCCCATAGCACGCCAAAAATAGACAAAAAAAAGCCCTTATGTTTAAGGGCTTTTTTATGGTGCAACCGAGATGATTCGAACATCCGACCTATCGCTTAGGAGGCGATTGCTCTTCCTGCTGAGCTACGGCTGCATACCAAATAGTTTATCACATATTTATAAGTTTTTCAATGTAATAAACTATTTATTTTTGTGATTATTATTTATTTGAGTCACGACTGTTAAAGATACAAAAAACGCAAAATTTATGATTTTGTTTTTAAATAATGGCAAATATTTTGCCATTATTTAAAAATTACTGCGAAAAATGGCTTAGAAACTACCAAATATTAAAGCTTATCATAAACAAAGTTTAGACGAGATAAAACCTCTTCTTCCCCAAGTGTTTGCATTATGCTGTAAAGGTCTGGGGTTTTATTTTTACCACAAAGTGCTACTCTTAATATACTGCATGCATCTGCAACATTTCCAGCAAAACTTTGCGGGTTTGCTTTGTAGGCTTTATTGTCTACAGCAAAGCCGCATGCATTTGCGACCTCTTTAACATTTGCAAACCACTCATCTTTAGACACATTCAAATTTAAACTTTCAGCGTATTTTTTAATAAACATTTTTAATGTTTGAGCCTTAAACTTTGCATCAAAATTTAGAAGTGATTCTTTGTTTAATAATTCGTTAAAAAAGTATGCATATAACGACTTAATGTCTTGATAGGTACCAATATCTTTTCTCGGTCTTTCAACTTCCCTATCAATATTTAGGGCATTGATTGCAAGAGTTTTATTTTTTTGTAAAACTAATGCAAAATCTTTATCATACTTTTGTGCCCAGTCTTTTGCTTCTAAGAATAATACTTCAGCTTTTTTATAAGCAATGATATTCTTGCTAATATCAGTAAGCTTAACTAAATCAAACATTGGGCTACTAGTACCCATTCTTTCAACAGAGAACGGAAACTCAAATATATTCAAAGTTGAGTTTGCTTTACGCCAATCTTCAAAGTTCGAGTTTGCTAGCGTTAAAACATATTCAAGCACAGCTTCTTTTGGATAACCCATTTTATCAAAGTACTCAATGTTAAATTCCGGGTCAAGCCTTTTGGAAAACTTACGCTTATTACCAGTTTTTTCATCAATCTTGCAAAGAACTGCTGTATGAAGATAACTGATTACAGGAATATTCAAAGCCTCACAAATTTCTGCGTGAAGCGGTGCTGACGGATACCATTCCTCTCCACGAACAACAACAGTTGTACCCATTAAATAATCATCTATAGGATGAGCAAAGTGATAAGGTGGTATGCCGTCTTTTTTAATAAGTACAGCATCTCTTAAGTTGGCTGGTATTTCCCTATCTCCACGAACCCTATCATGGATAACAACTTTGTCGTCTTGATTATTTAGGCTCTTAAGCCTTAGTGCAAAAGCTTTACCCTCGTCAATGTAATCTTTTATTTTTTCAATGCTAAGCTCACGACATTTATCGTGGTCTAAAAGCGTAGCTGTTTGCTCGAGTTGCTTCTCTCGATTTTCCAAAACATCTTCCTTGCCCTCAGTTGCATCACAAAAACAAGGATAAGCTCTTCCCTCTTCAACAAGCCTTTTACCAAAAGCCTTGTAAATTTCAAGCCTTTCACTTTGACGATATGGACCATATTCCCCTAACTCGCCATTAGGACTCCAGCCCTCATCAGGTACAAAACCATACTCGCTAATCTTGTCATAAGCGAATTTGTCAGCCCCCGCCACCTCACGCTTTTTATCAGTATCCTCTACTCTATAGTAAAAGACGCCCTTATTTTGTTTTGCCAAAAACTTATTGATGACGCATTGAAAAAAGTGACCAAGATGCAAAAAACCAGTTGGGCTAGGAGCGAAACGAGTTACCTCTTGGCTCTTTTCAAGCTTTCTTGATGGATACATTTTTAATATTTGCTCAACTGTATATTTGTTGTTTGGATATAATAACTCTGCAAGTTTTTTGTTATCACTCATTGTCTTCTCCTGTTGTTTCGTCAATATATGTTGCCATTAAGTCAGCAATGTGCATTAGCACTGCCAATGGATATTTTGTATACGCCTCTTTATAAGCATAACTTCCGCCTCTAACACGTTCATCAAAGCCCCCAGTGTGCCAGTTGATAGCAATAGCCTCTTCACGAGTCAGCCTTAAGTAACCGTTAATAATATACACGCTCTTTTCGCCATGCCCATAAGGAAGCATGTCTTCAACTACGTAGTAAGGCTTTTCAACCCATACACCATTCTCTTTTACATTCCTAGTTGACTTTTTATAAAAGTAGCATTTACAAACATCGTGAAAAAGAGCACATATCGTAACAGTTTCTAGATTGAAATCATCGCCATACTCTTCAGTGGCTAGCCTTACAAACCTATCATAAACATTGAGCGAATGCTGACAAAGCCCACCCTCAACACAAAGATGAAACTTTGTAGAGCAAGGTGCAACAAAGAAATCTGACCCCTCTAAAAATTTTAGTAAGTCTTCAATGCCTTCTCTTTTAATATTTTCGCGAGCAATTCTTAAAAATTCCTCTTTGTTTTCTTCTATATTAATCATTGTCTTTTTCCTTTATCTGTAAACATCATAAATGTTATGCATCGCCCTGACTTTATTAATAACTTCCATAAGCTGTTTTCGCGAACTTATTTTAATGCCCACGTTTAAAACGATGTCTTCCCCTAATTTAGAGCCCTCTGTTAAAATGTAGCATATCTCTGTTTTGCTTTCAGATATCTTTGCAGATAATGCACTCGAAATACCACCAACATTCTTGGCAACAACTTTAAATGAAGCCTCATATAGGCTGCTTTCACTGTTTTTGCTCCAGTTGGTTTCAATAAGCCTGTCTGACTCCAATGCCATAATACATGGACAACTCTTTCTGTGGATAGTTACACCCTTACCGCGTGATACATAGCCAATAATTTCATCGCCAGGTATTGGGTTACAGCATTTAGCAAACTTTTTCAAAAGGTCGCTATGCCCACCAATAACAACACCATTGTTGTGCTTTGCAGCTTTGGCATACTTTTGAGCCTTGTCTGCCTTTTCATTAAGCTTAATTTTCGCAACAAATTTACTTAAAACTTGTGCTGACGTCAATCCGCCATAGCCAACAACAGCGTACATTTCTTCAATGCTAGATAGTTTATAACGCTGCATGGTTTCATTTAGAGTTTCTTTGTCTTCAAAAAGCTTAGCAAGCGTGAAGCCGTATCTTTTCGCATAGTTTTCCAAAATGTCTTTACCAATCTTGATGTTTTCTTCTCTATGCTCTTTTTTAAAGTAAGCCCTTATCTTAGACATCGCCTCTCGACTTTTTACCTTCTTGAGCCAGTCCCTTGATGGTCCCTTTGATGCTGAAGAAGTGATAATCTCAACAACGTCCCCTGTTTCAAGCTGCGTAGTTAGGTTTACCATTTTGCCATTTACTTTTGCTCCCACACACTTGTTACCGATGTTGCTGTGTATGCAGTATGCAAGGTCTATAGGCAACGCCCCTACAGGAAGCTCAACTACATTGTAGTTTGGCGTAAATACAAATATTTTTCCAGAATAGAAACCCTTTTTGATATTGTCCAAAAACTGCTCAGCGTTGTCCTCTACTTTAGAAAGCTCGCCCTCTTTTGTTATTGAACTTCTGATTGCGTTCTTGCTTGAGGAAATAGACTTTACTCCGCTCTCTTTATATATCCAGTGTGCAGCAATACCATACTCACAAAAATTGTGCATTTGCTCTGTTCTTATTTGAATTTCAAATGGTATTTCGCCGTCCTCTGACGCAAATATGACTGTTGTGTGGAGTGACATGTACATGTTTTCTTTTGGGCTAGCAATGTAGTCCTTAATTCTGCCCTCCATAGGCTTCCATTTATCATGTACTGCTCCAAGCATTGTGTAGCAGTCTTGCACCGACCTTACGATAATTCTATGTGCAATAATATCATACACATTTTTCTTACCCTTTTTCTGCCACTTAACAAACACGCCAAAGCTACTCTTCTTTCTGCTCTGAATACGTGCCTCTATGTTATGCTCTTTTGCTATTTTTTTAATCTGGTCAGTTATTTCATTGACTATGCTTTCACTTCTCTTATACTGCTCACTTAAAAAACTATTTACAGCTATGTAGTCCTCTGGGAATAAATATTTAAAACATAAGTCCTCTATCTGACGCTTGAATATGTTCATACCAAGCCTCTCAGCTATTGGTGCATATAAATCCATTGTTTCTTTAGCAATTTTAACTTGCTTCTCTTTAGATTTAACATAAAGCGTTTGCAAGTTATCTAGCCTGTCTGCAAGTTTAACAAATGCGATGCGTGCGTCGCTACCCATGGCAAGAAACATCTTTTTTAAGTTGTCGCTCTCGGTAGGGTTTTGGTAGTATGCCTTTTTTATCATGCTTAGCTTTGTTAGCCCTTGTAAAATCTTTAAGACCACTACGCCAAATTTATCTGACACCTCTTTATCGCTACAAGACGTTTCGTCCAAAACCTCATGCAACAGGCCACAGATGACAGTTTGGACATCTGCTTTAAGGTTGATTAAAATTTCTGCCACACCAAAAGAATGGACAATAGAATCTTCTCCGTTTTCTCTCTTTAAGCCTTTTAATTTACTATCTGCAAAATTATACGCTTTGATGATCTCTTCAGAACCGTCTTGCCCGTATACATTTTGCAATTCTTTGATAAATTTATCGCCTAGTACCATAGTGCTTTTCCCTTAAAATATATTTTAAGTATAACATACAATTTAGCGTTTGGCTATTATTTACAAATTTTTACTCACACCTTTTACACTTTACAAAAATCAATTATTTTGCTAAAATCTAAAACATGGAGAAAAATTATGAATAATCAAAACTTAAAACTTCTATCTGAATTACTTGAACAAACAACAAACGCTGCTATGCAATTAACTAATAGCCAAATTGCAATGGAAGACGGCGACATATCCGCATGCCAAAAACATACAAAGGAAGCCCAAGTACTGCTTCGCACAATGGTTAAAGACATCTTTATTGAGTTTAAGGAAACCTACACTTTAACCTCTGGTAATTTAAGTGATTACGACTTACCAAATACTCTAGAACTAATAAAACAATTACTCGCTATAGCAAACTGTGCAAGCACACTACTTTCAAGCGAACTAGACACAGCACTATCTAAACTAAAAGCTAGCCTTGCGAATAAAACCTGCGTCGCTATAAACACCGCAACTGACATCTACATGCAAATGTTTGAAAACTAATAAAAACGCAAAATAGATATAAAACACCCTAAATTCATTAACAATTTATGTAGTTGTTATATTTTTAGTGCGTTTTTATAAGTGTAAAATTTCCCCCAATACAGTATTAATTATAATTACTTAAATATTTGAGTATTGCTAGATAATTTCAGTGCTCCAATTCTATTTGCAAAAAACTAATGCCTTTACACTTAAAAATTTTATAAATATTGTCACTACTCCCTACTTATTTAAAGATATTAATGATACATTTAAAATAATATTTTTATTTAACAAGGAGAAAAAATGAATATTGAAAATTTATGGGAAGGCTATAAATTCCCTTATTGCAATGCCTGCAAACACAAATGTAAAGGGCACTTGGATTATAATAACCTTTGCGCAAACCTTAATTATCTAAAAGATTATGCCATAAAAAATTATAATAAAAATAAAAATAGCTTTGATTATTTGAATAGCATAATAGAGCCATGCCATTTAAATATATTTTCTTTTGGTTGTGGTTTAGGACTAGATTATTTTGGTGCCAAAGAAATATTTAATGACTTTAAGTATTATGGCATCGATGAATGTGATTGGGCAATCAAAGAAACTGAAAACTATAAAAACTTTTTACCTAAATTACCAAAAACCATTAATTTTGAAGATGGACTATTTTTCCTTTCCGCCTTACGGAGCAATGTAGTTATTTGTTTTTTCAATTCACTATTCACTATTTCAAACAATACAGAAAATCTACTAAATAAATTATTATCAGCGTTACAATATAAAAATAATTTTTTTATTGTTTGTAATTTTACGATAAATAGTAATTATCACATGCCAAAAATAGAACTTAACTTTATAAATAACCTAATTAAACATTTAAGAAGCCAATTCAAATTCAAACGCTTTGAAATTTTAGACGGAGATGGTATCATTGTGTGTGGAGTTAAGAAAATATGATATTAAGTGTTTCTAGACGAACAGACATACCTGCGTTTTATTCTGATTGGTTTTTTAACAAACTGAAAGAAGGTTCGGTATTAGTTCCAAACCCTATCAATCAAAAAAGTATTGCCAAGATAAATCTCAAGCCTCTAAAAATTATAAATATTCAAACCGACCTTCTCGGCAAGAAAACCATTGAAACAGAGGGGTCTTTGGAAGGCATTGTTTTTTGGACAAAAAATCCAAAGCCTATGATTAAAAATCTGCACCTACTTAATGAAATACCCTACTATTTCCTTTTTACTTTAAATGCATATCCTTCTAACATCGAGGGCAATTTGCCAAGCATAGAAGAAAGGATAGATACCTTTAAACAATTATCCAAATTTTGCAAAGTTATATGGCGATACGACCCCATACTTCTTTCAAAAGAAATTGATATACCATGGCATATAAAGCAATTTAATTATTTATGCAAAGAGTTATCTTCTTATACTAATCATTGCAAGATTAGTTTTGTTATTGAAAGCTATAAAGGTTGTTCAAAGTCTGTTTGGGCTCCTACTTCTACGCAAAAAACACAACTACTTTCTAGCTTTGCCGAAATTGCCAAAGGTTATAATATTCAAATTGAAGCTTGTGCCGAAAGTGGCGACTGGACAAAGTTTGGCATTGCAAAAAGCAAGTGCATCGACCCAGAAATTTTGATAGAACTCCTTTCAAAAAAATATAAAGAGCAAAATATAATAATCAAGCGTAAAAACAATAAACTTGATGGGCAAAGGAAACAATGCGGCTGCATGCCAGCTATAGATATTGGTAGATACGATACATGTTTACATCAGTGCAATTATTGCTACGCTAGAAAAAGCACTCAAAAAAGCATGAATGACAACTTATGCGGTGAAATTTACGAAAGAAAACTCGACCTTGAATTTTGTTATACATAATAACCATATGCAACTGACGTTGCAATTACATATACGCTTTCGCGTAATTACATATCAATATGCTTTGCATATTGAATAAAAAATCTCACAATTTCTTGTGAGAATTTTTTGGTGTACCCAGAGAGATTCGAATATTTTTAACTTGGAATATTTTTAGACGCCACATTTCCACGGGGTATCAAAGGGTTGCAGATCGCGTTCTTTTGAATGTGAGAGCGACGGGAGTTTATTTGCATAAATGACCTAGCACGAATCATGA
>CATKXA010000037.1 GCA_949840475.1 uncultured Thermoanaerobacterales bacterium
GTAAAAAACGTTTAATTTCGCCTGCTATCATAGGCACAGCATATGTTGAAAATTTGACTCCAAAGCTCTGGTCAAAGTTGTTTATTGCTTTTAAAAAACCCACGCAGCCAATCTGATACAAATCATCGTAATCTACACCTTTGTTCTGGTAATTTCTTATAATTGACTTAATTAATGGGAAATTACCCTCAAGTAGCTTCTCTTTTGCACTTTCGTCCCCCTCTTTTGCTTTTTCTACAAGCAGAGTGGTTTCTTCTAATGTGAGCGGTTTAAATTGCTCCATTATTTCTCCTACTACTGCTTAATTTCTTTGCTCATTTCAACTGTAACGCCACCGTAAGAATTATTATAGACATTTAATTTATCCATAAACGACTCCATCAAAGTAAAGCCCATACCAGAGCGTTCTTGACTACTTTTAGTAGTATAAAAAGGCTGACGTGCTTTGGTTATATCTTTAATACCAATACCCTTATCAGAAATCTTTATGTATGCAACATTCTTCCTTAAGCCAACAAATATTAAAATCTCGCCATCATTACCATTATAACCATGAACTATTGAGTTCGTAACCGCTTCACTAACCGCAGTTTTAATATCGTTAATCTCTGATATTGATGCATTTAGCTGCACACAAAAGGTCGCCACCATGCTACGTGCAAAGCCTTCGTTTATATGCTTAGCATCCAAGCTCATACTAAATTTATTATCAAATTCTTGTTTTTCCATAATCGCTCCTTAACCTATCTTGGGCATAATATCATAAATGCCTGTCATTTTTAATATTCTATCCACATGCCCCTGTGGATTTTTAATAAACATAGAAATGTCCTTTTTGCTAAACTTGTTGTACCTACCTAGAAGCACGCCAATACCTGTACTATCCATAAAACTAACACCTGAAAAATCAAGCACTAATTGTGCTGAAGATACACATGATATATCTTTAAGTAAAGTGTCAAGCGACAATCTTACATACTCTGCCGTATACTCGTCAAGTTCTCCTCTTAAATTTGCTTGCAAGACATTGCCCTGCAAAGAATACTTAATTTCCAACGTCAGCACCTCCATAAAAGGATTTTATCATATTTAAGCGGTATTATAAAAAATTCAAAAATCACAAAACAGCGTGTTTTGTCTTTTTTATGCTATTGTTGGCATACAAAAATAAAAACTTGGGTTATCGAAGTCTTTATTTAGTAAATATTCAGTTTAAATGCGTTTTGCCAAGCTTTACATCTGGTTTGATATCTTCACCATGATAATCGCTACCAACAGTAATTTTTAAGTTATGTTTGTTCGCAAAATTTATCAAATACTCAATTTGTGTTTTATCATATTTAGAATAGTAACATTCCATTCCGTCAACACCAAGACTTACTAAAGTGTCCCACTCTACTACCGCTTCATCGATGCTCATCTTGTTCTCGTGTGCAATTTGGTATGGGTGTGCTATTACTACAAAACCCCCAGCCTTATGTACAGTATCTATCACTGCTTTAGCATCGATACCATACAACTCTTTTTTGTCTGAAGTTAAATAGTTTTTTATTATTTCATTAACGCTTACACCATAGCCATTTTCTAACAAATATTGTGCAATTTGCACCTTTCCTGCAGTTTTTACGCAAGCTAAAGCCTCTTTTTGCGTTTTTGTAAGGTATCCACCTCTGCTTTCAGCCAGCCCGATTTTATTGTGTAGCCTTTGACTTCTTATATCTTGAACCTTTTTTATAATTTCTTCAATAGACTTCAATCTATAATTAAAATTATATCCAATCAAATGCATTTTACAATTATTAAGCCTACAAGTAAACTCCGTACCAACAATGATTTTCCCACCATTATCTGTGAATTCTTTAGCTAGCTCACTCTTGCAAACTTCTTGAAAATTTTTAATAGTATCATGGTCAACAAACCCAATGTATCGAAGCCCGAGCTCTTCGCATTTTTGCAAAAGCTCATCAATATCATATTGCCCATCGGAGCAAGTACTATGTATGTGTAAGTCAATTTCGCCTATATTCATGTTTATTCCTTTAAAATAGATTTTAAATTGTGATTAACCTATGGTTTTTTATAATCAATAGGCTTATTTGTGGTTTTGCATACTATTTAACAATGCAAATAATATATTTTGCGTTTTTAGAAGGAACCGGAGCTGCATGCGAGTTAACTCGCTTGTCAATTCTTAATACTCTTGCTAGCACTCTTTTATTATCCCTATCAATGGGCACAAGTACTTTATCGCCTACTTTTAAATTGAAAATATTAGTCTTATACCAATATAACTTGCCAGCGTTAATTCCTTCCAAAATTTCTACCTTTGCATAGTCGTAGGATTCAAAGCTTCCAAGGTTCCCACCAGCCATAGAATGTATCATAATGCTCTCCTATAAGCCTATAATACCATATTTGCTAATGTATTGCAATTTTAATTCGACGATGATATAATATTAAATATAAGGAGCAAATTTATGAACAAGTATTTAAATAGTATAGACCCTAACGATCAAATTAAACTAGCCAACTTTTTAGCTAATATGTTTCTAGGAAATTATAAACATAATGACGTATTCATAAGAATGTTTACTAAGAAAAATAAAGGAACTGATCCTCAATATTCCCATCTAACTGGTATTGACGAAACTTATTTTGAATATTGCCCAGAAGACACTCCAAACACCAACACTCATAGGTTTTTAATTTTTTCTGACTACTATGCTTACACAGGACGAGGTCATAAAGACATGCTTGGAGAAATTAACAACATTCAAAGAATACTTAATGTTTCTGAATACTATAGAGAAAATATTGTAGATTACTTTAGTAAAAAGCAAACTATTGAAGATTATAATAGCGATTTAGTTAAAATACAAGAACTTGATAATTACCGAAAAAAAATATTATCTACCTTAAGTAAGTGCAATTCAAAAACCCTAGAACAAATACAAGTAAATTCAGGCAGCAAATCAAAAGATGAAAGCGAACCAAAAGATGAATAAATAAAAACAGCCAACTGGCTGTTTTTATTTTGATTTATTCTGGCTGACTACCAGCTTCCAACTCAACATCCAAAGTTTGTAACTTAGATTCAAGCACTGCTGCTAACTTTTCAGGAATTTGTACTCCAAGATTTTCAGCATCGGTAAATGTTGATTTCTCAACACAAATTCTTATAATAACAGGCTCTTGATGCTCGTAGTAGCTTATTGGCTTTGATGTCAAGAACACTGGTATCCAATTTAAGTTTATTAGACTATCAACAACTCTATCTGTTTGGGTTTTGTTTTTACAGAAATTTGTATAAACAAGTATTGACTCATTTGTAGCCTCGTTTACAAACTTCATCTCAACGTTTGTTACCCGATCGCCTATATCGTTAAACTTATCAGTTGGAATGGCATGTATTTTGATTTTCCAGTTTCCATCATCAAATTGCTCATTGTCATTAAGTAATTTGCAAACGTCATCATTAGTAAGTCTATGTTCAGCAATGAATTCTTTCCACGCGTCTGCTACCTTATGTTTCTTTGCTGGAATACTTTCCGTCAACGCCCTTTTTCGCTCTTGGAGTTTTTTATCAATTTTCGCATTTTTGCTAAATATAATTGCGTATAATTCATCCATTCTTTCGTTGACAGAATAAACATATCTAAAACGATATTTAAAATTCAAATCAGAAAGTTCTTTGCTTACGCTTAAATACTCTTGGTCCGCATTAATAAGCTCTTGTTCATATGCTTTTATTTGAACAGAAATATTACGTATACTTTCTTCTCTTTTTAAATTAAAAGCGTCCTCAGCCTCAAGTTCTTGCCAAAATTTAAAAATATTCATATTCTATCTCCTAATTAGTTCCTGGTTGATTCTGTAGTTGTTTTCTACGCTCTTCCAGTCTTTTATTAAAGTTTTGATTATAATACTTAACAATGTCAGATTTGACCTGTTGCATTTCATCACGCTTATTTTTAATCGCCTTTATTCTTGCCCTATAAGGTAGTCTTTCAGGGTCTTTGGTTCTTGCATCGTCAGCATAACAAGTCCCAAACATTCTAAGGTATAAAAATTTATGCCTATTATAACAGCTTTCCAAATATTCGTAGTCAACCCTCGCCCTTTGCAACGCTACTGAAAGTGCATTGTTTGATACTACTTTATCAAACTCCCTGTCCACTAATTCTTGGTAAATTTTAATGTCCACATCTAATTGTTCTGTAACAGTATATATTGCAGATTCTAATAAATAATAAGCAGATAACTCATCACTCTCGGAAATTTCACTGCATACATGCAATGCTACTTTAATAGCATCAAGTATTGCAATTCTTTGTCTCTTAATTTTGGTTCCTGAAAAGCCTTCTAGTTTGCCACATTCAAGCAAATAGTTCATATACTCTTTATGGAATTGTTTTGCTTGGCAATCACACAATGCACAACCATTGTTTTCAGCCCTCTGCATCTCAAGCATTAAATAAGACCAAAAGTTTCTATAATCATACAAATCTTTTGCAGTTATTTGAGTTAAATCTACCATAATCTTTACTCCTATAACAAAAGTATATCATACAAATAACCATTCGTCTAGATGCTTTTTTAAATAATTTAGCCAGGCTTCCCTCGTCTATCGAATCCGCCCTATTCTTACCAACATAAAACGCCAAGCTTTCGCTTGACGTTTTTTATTGATGGAGCAATGGTAACGTAAAACTTATTTTCAAAGCGTGTCCAAACGGCAGAGAAGGGTTGCAGATTGTGTGCTTTTAAGTGCGAGTGCGACGGGAGTTTACACAGAGGTAAATGACCGAGCACAAGACACGCAAAAAGGGCGCAAGATGCGCCCTTATATGCAGTTTGGTGGGAAGTGGTGGATTCGAACCACCGAAGACGAAGTCGACGGATTTACAGTCCGTTGCATTTGGCCGCTCTGCAAACTTCCCATATAAAAAGCCATTTTACTGGCTTACTTTGGAGCTGGTGGTCGGAATCGAACCAACAACCGGCTGATTACAAGTCAGCTGCTCTACCATTGAGCCACACCAGCATATTTAATTCCGCGAATTTTTTTAACTAGCGGTATTTGGATCTACAAATATCTAGAGTTGATATTTGGTGCCTCAGGGCGGAATCGAACCGCCGACACAGGGATTTTCAGTCCCTTGCTCTACCGACTGAGCTACCGAGGCATAATATTATAAAGTGATGGCGACTCGGAAGGGACTCGAACCCTCGACCTCTAGCGTGACAGGCTAGCGTTCTAACCAGCTGAACTACCGAGCCAAATTGGCGATTCTTTATAATATTATTGGTGGGCCATCACGGACTTGAACCGCGGACCGACCGGTTATGAGCCGGTTGCTCTAACCAACTGAGCTAATGGCCCTCGATGCTCCTCACTTTTAAGAATGGTCGGGGTGGAGAGACTCGAACTCCCGGCCCCATGGACCCAAACCACGTGCGCTACCAAACTGCGCTACACCCCGATCTCGTGAGCCGACTATAAAAATATACACTATACGCAAAACATTGTCAACAAAAAATTAAAAATTTAATCAAAAATTATTTATGATTTTGTGCATCATGCTTTATGCTTTCTTTGCAATATCCTTTCCCCTTTTCTGTATCTATTTTTAGTATATTCAAATTGAAAACTTATAGTTAATTCTAAAGAAAAAGAGTTATTATAAAAATGATTAATAGATGAACTGGATAGAAAACATAAAATAAATATTTCAGATTTTTATTACCTTTGTGCCCATTATAAAACATTAGTAATAAAATGGATATTAAATTGCAAAAACCTATTAGATTAATCAAAGTGAACCCACCAAACAGACAGTTTTTTAAAGTTAACGACAAAAGCACAACCGCCCCTATTGGCAAATATAGTTTTTTATCTTTAAGAAAATAAAACACGCAAACAAGTACAACGCCTAATGTTCCATAGTCAATAATATTAAAAGGCTCAAGTATTATTAAGGCCGCAAAAATCAAAATTCCAAAAATAATTGAAACAATCTGAAGCCTGTTGTAATTTTCAATCAAATGTATAATGAGAATTGCCATCAAAAAAGTAAAGAGAATGTTAAGAGCAAAACGCTGCGTAAGTAAAAAATATGGGATTTGAGAAACCAGTGCTACTATCGCCATATTAAATACATACATTTTTCTGTTTGAAGTATACCTTAACCCCTGTGCTATAAAAAAAGCAAATATCGGAAAAGCTATTCTTCCTATCGCCCTAAGCCAAATTGCGTCAGGAAAAATTTGCCAGCCTATATGGTCAATCAGCATGCTAATAAGAGCAATGAATTTGAGCACATTTCTATTCATGGACATATGATACTATAATTATAAATCAGGGTCAAAGAAATTAAGTATTGAAAATATCAAAATTATATGCTATATTGTTAACTATAAGGAGTAAAAACATGAATAAAGACAAATTAAATGTAGAATATTTGAATCTTGTTTGTGGTTTAAAAGATGTAAAAAGATATAAAAGGCTACCCACAATGCATGAAAGTGTTGCCAGCCATAGCTTTATGTCGTGTTTTTTAGCAGATACACTAATTGATGAATACAATATTAAGGTTAATAAACAAAAAGTAATTGAATTACTGCTTTATCATGATTTACCCGAGGTTGGTATGGACTACGACATACAAGCAGTTGAAGTTGAAAAAAATGCCAATCTTAAAATGCAAAAAACGCAAATGGAACACTTAAAAGTAGAAAAAATATCTAAAAAATACAATAAAAGCATATTTCATAAAAATTTTGTAGAATTTGACGAAGCAAAAACTCAAGAATCAAAATTCGCAAATTTGATTGACAAACTTGAATCATCATTTCATGTTTTAAATAGAAAATGCAAAGGTTTTACAGACGCGGATTTTATATTTCAAATAAATTGTATAAGTAGATATGTTTCCTATTTCCCTGAGCTTAAACCCTTGTTTAATGAAGTGAATAATCAAATAATGAATATGCAAGCAAAAATCAAAAAAGAAAACAAATCAAAAAAAGAGGCTTAAAAACCTCTTTTTATTTTAAACTATACCTAAATATTCGTCGTAAGTCGTTTCCTTGTCGTAGACTTTGGTTTGGTTAATAACGATTATTCTATTCGCAACAGTTTGCAAAATTTCATGGTCCTGAGATGTGAACAAAAGTGGAGATTTATAATTAATCATTCCTTTATTAAGTGCAGTTATACTTTCAAGGTCTAAATGGTTGGTAGGCTCATCCATTATTAGAACATTGCCCGCTTTAAGCATTGCACGGGCAAGCATACAACGCACCTTTTCTCCACCACTTAAAACCTTAGCTTTTTTGTTGCCCTCTTCGCCTGTGAATAACATTCTACCAAGCCAGCTTCTAACAAATGTTTGGTCTTTTTCAACAGAGTATTGTGCAAGCCAGTCAACTAAGTTTAAATCACAGCCGTCAAAATATTCGTCATTGTTTTCAGGTAGATAAGAAACACTTGCTGTTGAGCCCCAAACCACTCTACCTGTATCTGGTTGTTCTTCCCCAACCAGAACTTTAAACAGCATTGTTATAACATTTGCCTTGTCGCTCAAAAACGCAATTTTATCGTTTTTGTTAACCGTAAACGATACTTTTTCAAAAAATCCTTTCTTAGAAATGTTTTCAACACGTAAAACTTCGTTGCCAAGGTCGCGAGCTGGTCTGAAATCTATATATGGATATTTTCTTGAAGAAGGTTTAATATCTACAAATTCAAGACGTTCAAGTTCTTTTTTACGGCTTGTTGCTTGTTTACTTTTAGATGCGTTTGCAGAGAATCTTGCAATAAAGTCTTGCAGTTCTTTAGCACGTTGCTCTGCCTTTTTGTTTTGTTCTTTTGCTTGCCTTGCAAGTAGTTGAGATGTTTCATACCAGAAATCATAGTTACCAAGATACATATTTATCTTGCCATAGTCGACGTCGCAAATATGCGTACAAATCCTATTCAAAAAGTATCTGTTATGCGATACTACAATTACAATATTTTCAAACTCGAGCAAAAAGTTTTCAAGCCAGTTTACGGTTTTAGCGTCAAGATTGTTTGTTGGCTCGTCGAGTATCAAAATATCTGGATTCATGAAAAGTGCCTTTGCAAGCAACACTTTAACCTTTGCTTTTGGCTCCATATCACGCATATAAACACCGAAAAAGTCTGGTGAAATGCCTAGCTTTTGAAGGAGAGATTCTGCCTCGCCCTCTGCTTCCCAGCCGTTAAGCTCTGCAAATTCTTGCTCTAGCTCAGATGCACGAATACCATCCTCATCAGTAAATGGGTCTTTAGCGTAAAGAGCGTCTTTTTCGTTCATAATCTGAACAAGCCTAGAATGACCAAGAATTACAGTATCTAAAACTGTTAAATCATCATAAGCGTTTTGATTCTGGTTAAGAACGCTCATACGTTCGCCTCTGTCAATCAAAATTTCGCCCGAACTTGGCTCAATTGCCCCAGACAAAACTTTTAAAAATGTGGACTTACCCGCACCATTTGCACCGATTATTCCATAGCAGTTGCCTTTAGTGAATTTTAAATTAACGTCTTCAAAAAGAACACGGCCACCAAATTGCAATCTTACATTGTTTACTAATACCATACTCTGCTCCCAATAAA
>CATKXA010000038.1 GCA_949840475.1 uncultured Thermoanaerobacterales bacterium
AGAACGCCAACTAACCCGCTATAGCAAGCGAATTGTTTGACACTTCTAACTGCGTTAACTGAACAAAAAATGCGGACAGGGATTTATTAAAATAAACCCCGTGCCCGCATTTTTCATTCGAGCCTTGTTATAAGCATAAACTAACCCGCTCTAATAGATTTAACTAATGAGCGATGTCAACTTTAAAAATTCGTTGGCAGTGGAATATGAAAATATACCCCGTGCCTGGAATTTTTTTGTTTCCTAGCTCTGAATACAAACTAACCCGCTCTAGCATATTAAACAAAGGGCGTTCATTCATTCTATAACTTTAATGCAAGTATGAATGCTTGAGTATTAAAGAGGCTTATGGGGTAAAATTGTTTGTTTGGAAAGATTAGTTTTTTGCAAAACTAGTGGTAATTAGTATAAAAAGTAAAATAATGGAAAAAATTTGTAAAAACATATAAATTTAGTTGCTAGCTAGATTTTATCTGTGGTATATTATTCCTAACAAATGGCCTCCATTTTTTAAGGTGGCTTATAAAATATAGGAGGAGAGAAAATGAATTTTATCAATCTTTTAGCTACCGCAGCACCAGATGCAGCAGGCGATGCTGGTAATGCTTTAAACACAGCATATAACGCATTCTTGGATGTAATTTATGTTGTAATGCCAGTACTAATTTCTGTTGTTTTAGTTTTCGGTTTGATTTATGGTATTATTCTAGGTGTTCAATTTGCTAAAGCTGAGGATACTGATGGAAGAGAAAAGGCTAAAGACAGACTAATTAACATGGTAATAGGTGTTGTTGTTGCCGCTGTTATTTTAGGTGTTATCTTTGCAATTCTTGGAAATGCTGGCTTCATTGAAGACTTATTCAAAAATCCACCAAAAAAGTAATATAGCATTAAAAAAGAACCACTCATTTGAGTGGTTTTTTTGTGCGTTTTTTATCGTCCAAGTTTTAACAAAATGGGTAGGTCAATGCTTTAATAAATACTGCTTCTATGCCTTATAGGTGTGACTTAATGCCAATAAATATGGCTTTTTTATTATTTTGTAGTCTTTTACAAATGGTTACTTAATTATTTGCTCGCGAAATAGTTTGTATATATGTAAATGTAAAAACATAACGCTTAGATGCATGTAAATTACATTTTAGTATCAAATGGGGCTATATCATCGAGGTTGAGATAAAGCAAAATGGTTAAAATTAGCAATTTTGCGTTTTTTTATCAGGTTTAGTCATGCTTTTTGCCTTGTAGAAATTTGTCACATGTGTTTTAAATTGTAAATTTTGTTTTAGTGTGTGGTATTTATTTACATTTTACTGACTTGTGCAAAAAATGTTAATTTTTTTGAAAAACGTATAAAAGTACTTTGTTTTTATCGCGTAATATGTTATATTTATATATATAAAAGGCTAACTATCGCGAATTATGGCGTGTTTTGGAATATTACAAATAAAACTAATGCTAAAAACCAAGACTAATTTTGATTTATAACAGTGATTGGCTATAAAGAACTTAGGAAGGATAATGATTATGTTCGGTTCATCAATGATACAATTTGTTTCTAGCTCTAATGCTATTAACTATTCGTTTGCAGATGCAGCAAAACGTGTGTTTGGTAATTTAATACCAGCTATTTTGGATGGCATCTGCTGGTTCTTCTATTGGATTATGCGATTCATTTTGAACATCGTGGACTTTATGCAGTTCTTTGTAAAAAAGTTAGTTGGTCTTGATTACTGGGGAACAAGCAAAGTTTCTATTGATACACTTGGCGATTCAGACGTCATATTCAAATTTTTGTTCAACCCTTCGGTTCAAAGAATTTTTAGATTGTTGCTAGGCGTGTTTGCAGTTCTTTTAATAGTCTTCACAATAGTTGCTATTGTTAAAAACGAATATGTGTTCGCAACTGGAGATACTAAAAACAGCACATCAATTTACAACATTTTAAAGCGTTCACTCAAAGCCATTGTTCTAGTTATAATAATGCCAGTATTGCTAATCATGGGTATACTTGCTTCAAATGCAATTTTAACAAGCTTAGTTAATGCCTTTAATGTAAACAATAGCTTGACGCTCGGTAGCCAAATATTTGTTGCCTCGGCGTACGATGCGAACAAGTTTAGGCTTTATGCGGAGAATGGTGTAAGGTATGCAGCGACTGAAAAAGTTAAAGTAACCATTGATGGCGAGTCTAGGTTTATAGATTCCTCAATCACTCCTGTTAATCCAAAGAACTTTACAAATAAAAATAAATTTACTGGCTATATGTTTAGTCTTCCAGAGTATTCTGAAAAAAACTTTTTGTACTATGTTGCAAACCAATCAGACAAAGAGTTTTATAAGAAATATATAACTGATGTTATTGGTGGCAGAATAAAAAATCCAGAGGGTAAACATATCTCAGTTGATAGTGGTAATTTTATTTCTGCGAATCTCGATGATAATGATCAAAGTTCAGAAATCAATATTGCGGCTTACAATACTTGGGGTTACAATAAGGTATTGTTTGAAAAGGAGTACACTTTTGCACAGACTCTTGATTCAAGGTTGTACTCTACAGACGGGGAGCAAGGCTTTGTTTCAACCTCTGGTAGTAAATATAACGCCTTAACTTACTCTAATAACGCTACATGGTCCAAGTATCATGACGGTGGAAAAAACGGCTTGGTTGCTCTTCAAGATGAGTACTACGTTATGGCTGATGTAATCGATTTCATGCTAAATGAAGGTACTGAAATGGCTATTGTCAATTTTGCAAATCCTCTTATTGATTGGGATTACACAGCAACTGGCGGTTATCTAAATACAAATTATATCCATTCAACAAATATGAATATGCCTGCACAGAGTATTGATTCATTTGTTGTAAACTATAAAAATATTGGTCTAACAGCGTATAAGCCAAACGTTGCTGCTAGGCAAGAGCAAGATGGTGCTATCTACATAATGGCATATTATAATAGCTCTACTGGCAGATATATTCCAATGGTGCATAACAAAACCTACGTTGATAATTTTGGTAGGTCGCACACATTTAAGAGCTCATATCTCGATAGTAGATATGAAGGCTTAGTTGTTGCTCGTGGCTTGCTAGAAACAACTTATGAAAATAGGTCAGGTGAGCCAACTCAAATTACTGGCGAGTTCATTGGTGCAAATGGCGACATGGTAAATGTTGATACACCTAAAAAATACACATTGACCGCGTCTGAACTTAGCACTTATTTGACTTTTGATAAGAAAATCACTGGTAGCTTCCAAAATTCTAATATCTATAATGAGCTTGTCGCTGCAGGAATTGATAATATTAGAGTCAATAGTGACGGCACACTACAAAGCTTGAATGGCAATTTGAATGAAAAAATACAACAAATTGCTCAGTCTTTGCCAACGTCGTTTACTTATAATTATCTAAACGGCAATAACAATGTAGTAGAGGGAAGGTACTCTGACATTAAGTGGAGAGCCTGTGTTAAAGAAGCAACAGGTTTTGGTGGCATTCCGCTTGTAGTTGATGGTCAAACTAGGGGATACTTGGTATTTGAGGCTATTGATCAAAGTGGAAATCCAATTAAAATTCAAGCCCATGTAGACAATAATGACTTTATTGGCAACGATGATTCGATTACCATAAAAAATGATAATTATGTGTCAGACATTTCTAATGCTTCAGTAAAATCAGTTCCTTTATATTGTTTTGTAAATATAGGATTTTTTGATAAGGGTAATTCAACCTCTTATAATGAAACTGATAAAAATGTAAACATTATGTTTGCATACGCTCAGTATGAAAATGCTGATTATGATTGGTTCATGAAAGGCTTGTTGGAAACAGGTAAATACGGCGTAAGCGTTAAAAATGGCGATGGTATCTATGGTTTCTATTCAGAAAATATTGATGGAACAAGCTCTCAAAAAGAAAACGGCTTGCTAGCAAGAGTTTTGTCTTACGATGCAAATATTGATTTAGATTATAGTTCGCCACTTTTAGCGAGTGATGCAGAAAAAACTAGCGAGCTATACATGTCTAAAGTCACTAAACTTAATACTCTATCGTTCCCTGATAGCAAAATTTATTCTAACCAAATAGATAACTCTGTGTTTGAGAAATATGGCTCAAATAGTGTTTCAACAACTATCAATGTTAGTGTTGACGGGGGAAATAAAGACATTGTAAATAGCTTTAATGTTCTAACAGCCAATGTTGGTAAATATTATCCATTCATAACTGGCTCGGATTTAAGCAATACTATTGCTATAGATGGATCTCAATACAGTAATGGAACATTCTCTGAACTTGCAAATGAAAGAAAGACCGAAGGTAATGTAACAACTTACTTATTTAAGTATTCATTAACTCCAGTCGGCGAAAGCTATCCTGTAATTGCGAAAGTTACCTTTGATAGTAGCACAGGAGTTGCTAGCTTATTAATGTATAGCTATTTCAATATTAACTGCCAAATCGGTAACAATGTTGAGAAACTAAGAGATTCTAGCGGAAATATTATAAGCGTTTCTGAATATAGTATTAGTTTGTTGGAATTGTCGCAATCTACAACAAACAGCTCTATTGTTAAAGAGTATAAGTATGACGATGCAAGTCTTGATTTCATTTATTATGTGAATATGGCGTACAAATACGATAAGAATACTGGAATTTACTCTTATCTAGACGCATATTTAAATAATTTTGAGGATACCAGCGTTCAATGGTATTCAATGCTAAAAGTAGATGTCATCCTTTATAATGACTTTGTTTATAAAATAGGTAACACAACTTATCAATACAATCCATCTACACAGAAAAATGATACGCTAGCTCCAATAGCAGAGTATACATATTTGCTTAGAACCAAATATGTTGATTTGCAATCAGTCGGCGATAAAGATAGTGATGGCAGGTATACTTACTCTATAAGACTACTTGGGGATAATCAAGATAAACCTTCTCAAGCGGGCGAAGAGAATGCCATTGCTTACTATAACACCACTAGTTTATTAGATACAAGTAGCATAGTTGCTAAACTAGAAGCGTTAAACAATTCTAACAATATGCAGCTTATCAAGGCACAACACCAAGGCAATTACGAAAAAATACCTGTTTATGAAAGCATGGATAAATTTACTGAGGATAAAGCGTTTATTCATGAAGTAATAGTATTTAAACGTGATGCTTTAAAAAAAGGTAGTGTGTTTTTCGATTTTAAACTCGATCTAATTAATATATTTAAAGGCGATGTTGTATGGCGCTTAAAAATGGGATTAGGCGTTAAACAAGCCGAAGAAATGGTTTCAAGTGTTAATTTTGACCATGGTCGCTTTAGCATTGACTATAACTTTAATAGCTTATCAAAAATGAGCATGAACCATTTCTTTAGTCCTGGAAAAATGAATATCTTGATTTTGGTATTCGCATCAGTTCTAGTATTAATGGTACTAGGTCAAGCTGTTTGGGGCTTGATTGGCCGTATTTATAACATAACACTATACTTTGTTATTATGCCAGCAATCACTTCTACAATGCCACTTGAAGATAATGCTAAATTCTCTAAATGGCGTAGTAATCTTGTTAAAGAGGTGTTTGGGGCTTATGGCGTAATGCTTGGCTTAAACTTCTTCTTTATTTTAATTCCTGCTATTCGCGGAGCTTCGCAACTATTCACAGAAGCTGACTTACAAACCTCACTTGCTCAGGGTAACTGGCTAGCGAAAATAAATTATCAGCATCTAAACAACCTTGTTTACTTGTTGTTCTTGCTTGTTGCATTTACATTAATCAAATCATTGCCAGGCACTCTTGCTGGACTTATGGATGTTAAAGATGTTTATAAAGACGGTGGCGATGTTAAAAAGAGCGTTGAAAGCACAGTTAAGGATGTTGGCAAACATGTTTCTGGTAAGAGCATTTTAGACGCTACGAAAAATACTAAAGATATGCTTAAAAACTTTGTACCTGGTTCTGCCATTTATGATGATTGGAGAAAGAAGCATCCTAAGAAAGAAAAAGAAAAGAAGAAAGACAAGATAGAAAGAGAGGCAAAAGATAAAGGCAAGGCCGCTGCTACTGCTGACATGGAATCTACAATTAATGATGCAGAAGCATTAAGACAACAAATAGAGGGTGGAGTTACTGACGCAGTTGCTGAAAATGAAGCAGCAGCACAAAATGTGGCTGATGCAATGGCAAGCAACCCAGAGACTACTGAAGCTGTTGCTGAACAAGTTGCCGAGCAATCACAAGAAGCTAATCCTAATGCTGAAGTTGTTGCTGAGAATGTTGAAAATCTAACTCCTGGTCAAATTGCACTTGATGAACTAAATGCACAAATTGCTGAAACCACTGCTCAGAGAGATGAAATAGATAAGAGGATTAAGGATAATTTAGTTGAAGGCTATGATTTTGATGATTCTATAAACTATTATTATGCCGCGGCAGATGAAAGAGCTGAGTTGCAATCTAAAGTTGATGCAGAAAAAGCAAAACGTACTGAATGGATTAACAATGCTATTAAAGCTGGCAAACTTGAGGCTGGTTCAGATAAAGCATATATTGCTAAAGACGGAAAAGAACATGACGAGTTAGGTGTTCCATATAAATCAGAGTGGGCTGACTCTACTCAAAGGCTAGAGCAATTAAATAAGCAATTGAATGAATTACCAAAAGATCCAGATAAGATTAAGGATCAACTTTTTGAAGACTCAGCTGCAAAAGAAGCTCTTGAAAATAAACTTGTTGACCAACAAAAACTAAAAGAAGAACTTGAGCAGAAAGTTGCAGAAGAACTTGAAGCTGCGAAAAAGGCCGCTGAAGAAGCTGCAAGAAAAGCTGTTATGGATGCTGCTGAGGAGGCTAAACAAGCTGCTGAAGAGGCTAAAGAATCTGAAAATAAAACTAAAGAATCTCTTACTCAAGCACAAGCTGCTCAAATGCAAGCCCAAGAAGCTGAAAATAAATCTAAGGTTTACTCAGATATTAGCAGATTGTATTCTGAAGCTGGCAAAAAGCGTGATGACATTAATGCTGGCAACTATGATCCTATTTATGAGGAGAAGAAGTCAAGAAAAGAGAAGAAACTTGAGAAACTTGAAGAAAAGAGTGAAGAACGCTTAAGTGATCAAGCAGAAGGCAATGCTCATACTTACTTAAAGACTATTGGTGCACGAAAGAGAGCTTACAAGATGTACAATGGCAATGCGGATGCTGATAGTGAAATACTTAGCAGAAAAGAAATGAAAGAAAAATTCTCTGGTATGACAAGAAAAGAGAAGAAGGACTTCAAACAAGATCAATATAATAAGCGTGCTGAAGCTAGAAATAGTTATATTAATTCTAAGCTTGATAATAGGATTTTGACTCAACAAGAAAAGGTTGCTAAACAGCAAAATAAGAAGCATTACAAAGCATTCAAGCATGAGTTTAAAGAAGAAGTTAAGGGCACTAAACTAGATGCTAAGCAGTATAAGAAAGATAAGAAACTAGAAAATCTAACTGGAAGTACTGGCTCAGGCGAACCTTCATCTAAACTTGGAAAAGTAATTAAAAAAGCACAAGTTAGTCATGCTAAGAGAGGCGTTAAGAGAGTTAATAAAAAGCAAAGAGATTTCTATGATAAGAGAATCAGTGAAACTTCTGCTGAGATGAATAGACTTAAACGCTATGGTAAGCTTGATAAGGAAACAGAAAAGAAACTTGTTGCAAAAATGGCTGATTTCAAACAAAAGCGAGCTGCTGCAGTTACAGAAATTGGTAAAGTTAGCAAACCTAAGAGGACTACTAAAGGTCAAGCTGCTAAAATGTACTTGGCTGGTCTAACTGAAAAGAGAAAAGAAGAAATAAAAGTTAGACAAGGTATGCAAGCAGATATTGCGGCTACAGCTACTATGGCAACAGCTAAGCAATTTAATAAGCTTCAAAAGATGTATTCTAAACAAAATATTATTGGTTCTAATAAGAGTATTGAAGATATGTGGAAAGCCTTTGAGGCTTCAAGAAGCTACATTAAAGGAAGCAATATCACTGTTCAAAATGCTAAAGTTGAAAAAGTTGATAAGTTAACTGAAAACAAGATTAAGAATGAATTCAAGAAATCATTCAATGAGCTTATCAAGAACGATAAAAATGGCGAGATTAAGAAGGCATTTAAGTCTGCAGGTCAAGCATTCTTAAGTTCTGGAGAGTATCAACGTAATCTTGAAGACAGAATGAAGAAGCTTGAAGACAAGCTTAGAACTAAGAAACTTTCTGATGCTGAGTCTAAGATGCTTAACAAGTTGAGGGCTCAAAACGAGAAGCTTAAAGCTATTCAAAATAAACTAGCTAAAGATGCTAAGAAGTTGGGCAAAGATGTGAAGACTTTGATGAAGGATAAGCGTTCAAAACGTTACGCCGTTCCTAAGATAAAAGACAGCACAAACTCTGATCCTGACGGTAAATAACATTAGTTCCCAGGTCTGAAAAGACTTGGGAATATATGGGCTTTTTTAGGGGCGTGACCCTATAAAGCTCTTACGAAAATAAACTAATCAAACCAATATAATTCTAGGA
>CATKXA010000039.1 GCA_949840475.1 uncultured Thermoanaerobacterales bacterium
CCGTGTATTCAATTATTGTTGCTATCATCGTTGCGTTTTGTATCTATAATGCTGTGTCTATCGGCAATATGGAAGCTGGTATCATAGCAAAAAGTCAAATTGTTGCCACTGAGTCAAATGTCATAACTGCACTTGAAGATACATATAGTAGTCTTGGCGAAGAAGAAAATATTTTAAGCCAACTTGACCCAAGTTTTAAAAAGCCAACAAGTGATGATATTTCATTTATTGACGACTTTGAAATGGCTGTTAGAACTAAACCTAATGCTCAGTCAAATTGGTTTGAAAACTTTTGTAAATCATTAAAGAAATTGTTTAGTTAATCTTCTCGCCTCATCGGAGGCTATTATGGAATCAAACTATACAAGTATTTCAATTAAGAAAAGGTTATTTGCTTTATTTTTAGCAATAACCTTTTTTTTATCCGCACTTGTTATAAGGCTTATAGTACTGCAAGTAGTAAACGGTAACACCTTAGCTTCGAGGGCGTATAAGCAGTGGCTGAGAGATTTGCCAATGACAGCAATGCGAGGCGACATTGTTGATAGAAATGGTGCAAAACTTGCAACTAGCTATACCACTTATGATATTTATGTGCGTCCAGCTGACGTTGAGGACGCTTCTATGTGTGCACACATACTTGCTACAAGCTTAAATGAGGAATACGAAAAGATTTATGAAAAGGTAACAAAAAGGGGACAATCTGAAGTTTCTATTGCAAAAAGCCAAGAAAAAGAAGCTGTTGAAAATATTTTAAAAACTTATCAAAATGGCATTTTCTTTACAGAAAACACTTCAAGAAATTATCTGTATGGCGACCTTTTAACTCAAGTTTTAGGTTTTGTTAGCTCAGACGGGCAAGGACAAGGTGGACTTGAGGCTGAGTACGATAAATACTTAAAGGGCGTAAACGGCGTCAGCATGGTTGAAAGTGATTTAAAGGGCACAACGCTAAATAGCTCGCTTGGATATTATCTTCCAGCGATTGACGGCTTGTCGCTTCAACTTACTATAGATTTGAAGATTCAAAGAGAGGTTGAAAAGATTGTAGCAAGTGCTCAGATAAACAACGCTGCTAAATCTGCATCAGCAATAGTTATGGACACTCAAACGGGCGAAATTTTGGCTATTGCAACCAAACCGTCTTACGACTTGAATGAAATTCCGCGTGATGATATTGAAACGCTTTTAAGCCTATCTAAAGCCGTCACAATAACAGATGCGTATGAGCCGGGTTCGACTTTCAAGATTATAACAACTGCTATTGCTATGAATGAAGGTTTAACTAGTTCTCATGATTATTTTTATTGCCCAGGATATAGGATTGTAAATGGTGTAAAAATTAATTGCCATAGAAGAACTGGACATGGTTCGCAGAGTTTGGGTCAGGGATTAAGCAATTCGTGTAACTGTGTATTCATGGAGCTTATACGTAGAATTGGGCTTGAAAAGTTTTATAAATACTTAGAGGCGTTTGGCATATCTACTGGTTATAACTTGGACTTTCCAGGCGAGGGCAAGGGTGTGCTTATGCCTAAAAGTGTTGTTACTGACGGGGACTTGTTTAGAATGGGCTTTGGTCAGTCTGTTGCTCTAACACCGCTAGCACTAATCACTTCTGTTAGTGCAGTCATAAATGGCGGAAGACTAATGCAGCCGCATTTTGTGACTAAAATTACTAATACCAGTGGAAATGTTGTTTATGAGAAAAAGCCTACAGTATTAAATAATGTTTTAAAAAGTTCAGTTGCAGAATCTTTAAATCCACTGCTAAGAGATGTTGTAAGTAAGGGTGGAGGTAAGCATGCAGCTATTGCTGGCTATGACATTGGTGGTAAAACAGGAACTGCACAAAAGTACGAGAATGGTGCAATAGCTGAGGGCAAGTATGTTGCGTCGTTTATGGGCTTTTATCCAACTGATAAGCCTAAATACACTGTTTTGGTGGTAATAGACGAGCCAAAGGGTGCTTACTATGGTGGTGTTGTTGCTGCACCTATTGCGAAAGATATTTTTCAAGCAATCTTTGATATCTGCGAAACACCTAAAAATGAAAACGCTGAGGAAGAAGAGAAACTAATGCAAGCAAATATAGAAGTGCCGTCACTTGTAGGATTGTCTTTAACTGAAGCTGTTAAAAAACTAACAGAGTTAGGGCTTCAATATTTGACAACTGGCGACGGGGTATACGTAAAAGACCAAATTGCATCGCCAGGAGCTATGGTTAGCAAAGGAGATATTGTTTTACTTATTTTATAATATTTTTACAAAAGCATTAATAAAATTGTAAAAAGGAGTTTTTCATGAAATTAAGTAAGATAATTGAAAACGTTGATTGCACTGTTTATGGCGACAAAGATATTGATATTTTAGAACTTTACGATAATTCTAAAGAGGTTAAAGCAAACGGACTGTTCTTTGCTATTGACGGCACCAAAGTGGACGGAAAGGACTTTGCTTTTGAGGCTGCTAAAAATGGTGCAATAGCTGTAGTTTCTAGCTCTAAAATTGAGGGGCTAAGTTGCACAAATATTGTTTGCAGTGATGTGCGAGTTGCTATGAGTTTATTTGCTTGCAACTTTTATAATAATCCTAGCAAAGATATGTTTGTGGTTGGAGTTACTGGAACAAATGGCAAGACAACAACTACCTTTATGCTAGAGTCGATATTCAAAACTGCTGGTAAAAAAGTTGCTGTTGTTGGAACAAATGGTATCTTTATTAATGGAATAAAAGTAGGGGGTAATTTAACCACTCCAGACCCAATTTATATGCAAAAAATAATGTCTAAAATGAGGGCTGACGGGGTTGAGGTTGTGTGCATGGAAGTATCTGCTCATGCCCTTTATCTTCAGAAATTACGGGGTGTTATGACAGACGTAGCACTTTTTACAAACCTTACACAAGACCACTTGGATTTCTTCTTAGATATGGAGAATTATGGGGCAGCTAAAGCATTGTTCTTTACACCTCAAATGGCGAAATATGCCGTGATAAACTATGATGATGACTTTGGTAGAAGACTTGCAGGTTCTTGCCAAATCCCAGCTCTTAGTTACAGCAAGCAATTAAAAAATGATGGCGTAGTTGACATAATTGCGAAAGGCATTACTCATACTAACAATGTCCAAGAGTTTGATATTGTTACGCCAAAGGGAAGTTTAAAAGTTAAACTCAAGCTTGGTGGCTCGTTTAATGTATCAAACGCCCTTGGTGCAATAAGTGCTGGGCTTCTTGCTGGTATTGATTTACAAGTGATAAATGAAGGTTTATCAAAACTTGAAAGCGTTGAGGGACGGTACAACACTTACGACGTAAATGGTGTAAATGTGATAGTTGACTATGCACATACTCCAGATGGTATTTTAAATATTTTAAGTGCAGCAAAAGAGCAAACAGAGGGCAAAGTAATTTGTGTATTTGGTTGCGGTGGAAATAGAGATAGTGCAAAAAGACCTATCATGGGTCAAATAGCTTCGACAATTTCTGACTATGTTGTAATTACCAATGATAATCCTAGGTTTGAACGTCCTGAGGACATTGCTCGCGAAATAGAAAACGGAATAGAAAGCGGAACTGCTTATTCTATTGAACTTGATAGAGCAAAAGCTATAAAACTTGCTATATCTCTTGCAAAACAAGGCGATAGTGTAGTAGTCGCTGGCAAAGGTGCTGAACCTTATATGGATATGCTCGGCGTTAAATCGCCATATAGTGACCAACAAGTAATTGAAAATATTTTGAGTGAACTTAAAAAATAAACTTTAAATAAAGGGGAAAATTATGACCGACTATTTTAATTATATTCAAGCGATGGTAGTTTGCTTTTTAGTAACTCTTGTTATTTCTCCTTTTGTTGTGAGTTTTATGAAAAAGGAAAAGATTAAGCAGACCATTTTGCACTATGTAGAAAACCATAGTGCAAAGGCGGGGACGCCTACAATGGGTGGCATAATTTTTATACTTTCAATCAGCATTGTAGCGTATATTTTCTTTAAAGAATCAAGCACTCTTGCGGGTGTTTCTCTTTTAGTATTTTTAGGCTATGGCCTTACTGGCTTTTTAGATGACTTTATAAAATTTAAATTCAAAAGAAACTTAGGTTTAAGACCTTATCAAAAAATAATTTTCCAGCTTGCAATAGCTGTCACTGTGGCAATTTTTGCATACAAAAGTCCTCTAGTTGGTGGGCAATTATTTATTCCGTTTGTCAATTTAACTGTTGATGTTGGTTGGTGGATAATTCCAATTATAATCGTGGTATTTTTAGCCTGCACAAACTCTGTAAACCTAACTGATGGTCTTGACGGGCTTGCCTCTGGCACAACAATGTGTTACGCACTTTGCTCTGTATTTATTATGATTACCTTCATGTCTTCAAGAATTGCAGGTGGCAATGCAATTTATATCATGGAGTATAAGAATTTGATAGTGCTTGCAAGCTGTGTAATAGGTGCTATGCTATGCTTTTTGGTATTCAACTGTTTCCCTGCAAAAATCTTTATGGGGGACACAGGCTCGCTTGCACTTGGGGCATTTGTTGCGTGCCTAGGCATATTTTCAAAAATGGCGCTATTTATTCCTATTTTGGGCTTTATGTTTGTTTTAAGTTCATTGTCAGTTATTATACAAGTTGCATATTATAAACTAACGAAAAAGCGAGTATTTTTAATGGCTCCCTTGCATCATCACTTTGAAAAGAAAGGTGTACATGAAGTTAGGATTGTTGTATGCTACTGCGTAATTACTGTAATTATTGGGCTAGCGACGCTATTAATTGAAATACTCTAAGGAGTGATATGAAAAAAGCACTTATTCTAGGAGCGGGAGAAAGCGGTCGAAACGCGAATAAGTTACTTAAGAAATTAGGGTATAGTACATTCATAATAGACGAAAAGAAAAAAATAAGATTTGACATTTTAAGAGATAGGCTTTTTGAAAGCCTATCTCTTGTTATTGTTAGTCCGGGAGTAAGTTTAGACCACGAGCTGATTAAGCTTGCAAAAAAGAGGGGTATTGAAGTTATTGGCGAGCTTGAGCTTGGAGCAAGAAATCTAGTGAGCCATTATATAGCTATTACTGGTACAAACGGTAAAACAACAACAACCACGCTTACAAAAGAGCTTTTAGAAAACAAAAATTGCAAAACTTTTGCTGGTGGCAATATTGGTGTTGCCGTCTGTTCTTTTGCTCAAAGCGTAAGGCCGATAGACAATGTTGTGTTAGAAGTTTCTAGTTTTCAGCTTGAAAGTATAGATACTTTTAAGCCACATGTGGCTACAATTTTAAATATCACGCCCGACCACTTAAACAGGCACAAGACAATGGAAAATTACATAAATGCCAAGCTTCGCATTTTTGAAAATCAGACAGACAAGGACTATGCTGTCATTAATTTGGACGACCCTATTTTAAAGAGCATTGATTTTTCATTTGTCAAAAGTCAAATATATTATTTTTCAACTAAAATTCCTTGCAAAGGTTGTTTTGTATATGATGGCTGCATATATTTTAACAACGGAATAAGTTCTACTTTTGTTATGAAAACTTCTGCCGTGCCACTTGCTGGAGAACACAATCTATCTAATGTTTTAGCAGCACTTACCTCAGCAATACTTAGTGGCGTCGAGATTAGTGAATTGCAAGCCAAGGTTATGGCATTTAAGGGGGTTTCGCATAGGCTAGAATTTATTTCCGAGATAAAAGGCGTTAGCTATATCAACGATAGTAAATCTACAAATATCTCAAGCACAATAGTTGCTGTGAAGGCAATGAGCAGTGAAACAACGCTCATACTTGGTGGCTCTGACAAGGGATTTATGTTTGATGAACTATTTGAAAATTTATCTCCACTCATAAAAAACATAATAGTGCTAGGTCAGACTAAAGAAAAGTTATTGGCTTCTGCTAGAAAGTATAGCGTTGACAACGTATACGAGGCCAATTCTTTTAAAGAAGCTGTGTATCTTGCTTCAAGCCTAGCTGAAAATGGGGAAAATGTTTTACTTTCTCCAGCTTGTGCAAGTTTTGATATGTTTTTAAACTATGAACAACGAGGTAGAGCTTTCGCTAAAATTGTTAGGGAGATAGAAAAAAGTGAGAGTCGCATCGTTAAGGGTAAAAAAACCAAACAAATTTAGACTGGATTTTATTCTACTAATAAGCGTTTTAATGCTTGTAGCTTTTGGAGTGTTAATGGTCTATTCTGCGTCGTTTTATTCTGCAGGTTTAAATTATGGCGACAGCAAATTTTTTATGAAAAAGCAGATAGTTGGAGCCCTTTTAGGTTTTGGGCTTTTGGTGGTTATGTATTTTGTAAACTACCAGTGGCTTGAAAAAATTAAGTGGCCAGCGATAATTGTATCAGCTGTTCTTTTGCTTCTTGTTTTCATTCCGCATATTGGTGTTAAAGTTTATGGTGCTAAAAGGTGGATTAACCTTGGTTTATTTACACTTCAACCCTCAGAAATAGCAAAATTTGGTTTTGTTATATTTGCCTCAGCAAGCTTAAGTAAGCTTAGACGAAAAGTTAAGAGTTTTAGAGGCATATTGCCAACTTTGCTTGCTGGATCTTTAATATGTTTACTTATAATCATGGAGCCAAACATGTCAATCACTATTTGCGTTGGGGTCACAATGATAACAATGTTATTTATTGGTGGTGCTAGGTTTAAGCATTTTGCGTATTTAGCTGTACCAATAGCTCTTTTGGTTCCACTGCTAATTGTGCTTGAGCCGTATAGATTAAGAAGATTAGTGGCGTTTTTAGACCCATTTGCGTCTGCCTCGTCAGAGGGCTTCCAGCTTGTTCAGTCACTTTATGCTGTTGGTTCAGGTGGGTTATTTGGTGTTGGGCTATTTAATTCAAGGCAAAAATATTTGTTTTTACCATTTGCTGAGTCTGACTTTATATTTTCAATAATTGCTGAGGAGTTTGGCTTGTTCGGCTGTATTTGCTTAATACTAGTATTTTTAGTAGTCATTTTACGAGGAATATCAATAGCAAAAAAAGCCCCAACGAGGTTTGGATGTTTGCTTGCGGCTGGCATAACCACCATTATTGCTGTGCAATTAGTAGTAAATATTGCAGTTGTTACAGGCTCAATACCTCCAACGGGATTGCCTTTGCCATTTATAAGTGCTGGTAGTACGTCAATAGCTATGTTTATGGCGGCGGTTGGGGTTCTACTTAATATTGACAAGCAAGCACATCAGTTGTCGTTATTAAGTATAAAAAAAGAAGAAGATAATAATGTAAACTTTTTTCACAAAATAGGTAAGGTTCGCCATAAAGTATAGTATAAACAACAGTGAGGAATACAATGGAACAATTTATAATTAATGGCGGACATAGTTTGTTTGGAGAGCTTGAAGTTGCTTCTGCAAAAAATGCTGTTTTACCTATAATATCAGCCTGCGTCCTAGCGGACGATGAGGTCACTATAGAAAAATTACCAATGATATCAGATGTTGAAAAAATGCTTGAAATTTTGACATTGATGGGTGCAAGTGTTAGGCTTTATGGCGATAGTGCTGTAATTGATACTAGCTCGCTTAGTAACCTTGAAATACCTTCGCACCTTGCAAAAGAAATAAGGTCGAGTATCTTTATGCTTGGCCCATTGCTTGCCAAGTATAAAAAGGCAAGAGTGGCATATCCTGGCGGTTGCGACATTGGCAGTAGGCCTATAGATTTGCATTTGTCGGGGCTAAGAGATCTTGGCGTTGAAATTATTGAAGAACATGGCTTTATTGAGTGTGATGCACAAAATATGCACACAGGCGTCGTGCATTTTGACTTTCCAAGCGTTGGTGCTACAGAAAATATTATGATGAGTGCTGTGCTTTTAAGTGGCCAAACGACTATTCTTAATGCTGCAAAGGAACCTGAAATTGTGGATTTGGCTGATTTTATAAATGCAATGGGCGGTAAGATTAGGGGGGCTGGAACCAGTACGATAATTATTGAAGGCGTTGAAAAACTAAAAGGCGTTTGCTACACACCAATACCTGATAGAATCATTACAGGCACATACTTAATTGCTGCTGCAATGACCAAGGGAGAAATAAAGCTTACAAATACCAATTATCAAGATGTTTATGCACTTTTAAATAAACTTAGAAATGCGGGTTGTAAGATAGATTATGACCAATCTAGCATATATTTAAAGCTTACTAAACGCCCAATAGCGTGTGCTTCAATAGAAACACAGCCATACCCAGGCTTCCCAACTGATTTGCAGGCTCAGATGCTTGCCTTGCAGACAATTTCAGACGGCATTAGTGTTGTTACAGAGAATTTGTTCGAAACTAGGTTTAAGCATGTTCCTGAGCTT
>CATKXA010000040.1 GCA_949840475.1 uncultured Thermoanaerobacterales bacterium
CTAGACCAAGCTCTCCAATAAACACATAGCCTTTAACTAGCCTATAATCAACTTGACCCGTTGCGGTCAAAATACTTATAGCAATAGCGAGGTCAAAAGATGGTCCTTCTTTTCTTTTGTTTGCAGGGGCTAAGTTTACAGTTATCCGATTAGTTGGAAAATTAAAGCCAGAATTTTTAATTGCCGACCTAACCCTCTCCTTTGACTCTTTAACCGCGGTATCTGGCAAACCTACTACGTCGTACTTTGGAAGCCCTTGATTGACATCTACCTCAACTTCTACCTTGTATCCATTTAAGCCCTCTAAACCAAAACTCTTTACAACAGCTAACATGATTTTCTACTCCATTACGTCCTTATAAGACAAAATATAACATAAATAGCAAAATTTATCAAACAAATCAACTCTACAATTTATTTTGTAAATTAAAGCCCCGCACCAAACCTACGCTATTAATTGCGTCAATCATAACCCCATTAAAAAACGCAAAACAGCCCTATTAATAACGTAAAACAAATACAAAATAATGCTTTTAACACAAAAACAATTTTTATTAATAGCCAATCCACTATTTATATCCTCAATTAAAGACCAATAGCCAAACTAAATCATCTTATTTAAAATAACAACTATTCTTCAATATTATTACAAAATTCGACATGGCGTTTATAAGATTTATATCACAATAAGCATGCATATCCAACAAATTTGTCAAACCCATTTTGTAGTTAATATTGTTTTAACATAATCCGCTTTTGTAACTTATATACACTTAACAAAACCATTATCCTAACCACTGGCACGTTGTGGCGTGGGCTATGTTTGAGTAGTAGTTCTTAAATGAGTAAATGCTAATTTTCGGCTGTATTGTTTTGATATTTAATTTTATTGCGTTATAATAGCTATATGGAACTTAAGGAATTAACAATTAAACAACTTAAACATGTTTTAAAAACGCATTACAAACAAGACTTCCCCCCTATAGAAAGAAAATCCGCTAGAACAATATTAAAATTGTGCTCAACTAAAAAGTATTTTTGTTATGGCACTTTTGAAAATAACGAGCTTATTACATATTTGTTTTTGTTCAAGGAAAACGATGTGATTTTGTTGGATTATTTTGCCGTGTGTGGCAACAATAAAGATAAAGGCTTCGGAGGAACGGCATTAGAATTAATCAAAGAAACCTTTAAAGACTATTTGATAATTGGCGAAATTGAAACGCCTTCAACTAATGCACCCAATAATTCTCAAATTTTACGTCGCATAAATTTCTATGCTCGTCATAACATGTATCTTTCAGATGTTTACGTGTCGCTCTGGGGCGTCAAAATGCAAATAATTACTTATCCTAAAGTAGATAGACAAATTTTGCTTGAAAAACTAAATTATTATTACCCACGATTTTATGGTTTAAGAAACTTTGCCAAAAATATGAAAGTAGACATAAAAAAAGATTAATCTAAATCAGATTAATCTTTTTTAATGCAACAAATAATAATTTTCTCAATCACTACAAGTTCTTTTCATCAAAAGATTGCAAAAATAATTCATAGCGTTTAAGTTCTTCCTGCTGCTTTTTTTAATACGGGTAATATATTCTTGTTTACTAACAAACAATTTTGGCAAATCATTTTTTGTTTTATCACAGGTCATCAGATCATAATGGATAGAATCGTTTGTGCAAAATCCCATTTTTTTAAATATATTATCTTTTCTATCACAAAACAATACTACTTTTCTTTCATCATTTATTGCAAGTTGTATGGCTATTTCAACTAATAGTTTACCATATCCCTTATGTTGTTCTTCCTCTTTTATGGCCATATGTCCTATATTTAAATTAGAAAATTCAACAAATATTGAGCAATAGCCAACAAACTCACCGTTTTTCTTTAATACAAGTATGTTATTTTCGTCGTCTCCATTTACTATCAAGTCCATAATTTCATTCAATTGCTTAATAGAAGGTTTTAATGCTCTACTTTCATTATCGCTAGTAAAATTATTATTTTGAAATAAAGCTATCACATCGTTTTTATCTTCCCTTTCCAGCGTAGATATTGTAATATCATCCTGATTAAATAATATCATTTTATTATCTCCTATAATAGTCAATTTATTATATCATAATTTATTACAAATTCAAAACAAATCTGCTACTATACGTTTATCGCAATTAGTAATTTTTAGTGCAAAATCACTATCCCCAGCACAATACTCTTGCCTTAAGTCCATGACACACTTACAAAGAAAAATGCAGACTAGATGTCTGCATTTATTCTTTTGGTGCGGCAAGTGATAATGTATCCGAACCGCTGGCAAGTTGTTGTCGGTGTTGGCTATGTGCGGTTGGGAATAAAATTTTAATCAGTTATATAACCCTTTTTCAACAAAAATGCTTTAACATCTTCAAGTTTAACATTTGGGTTAACTTTAATAGCATATCTTACACGAGACACGTAAGCCTCTATTTCTTTTGCATCGGAATAAACTGCAACATCAACGCGAATATCTTTTTTAAAATTAAGAGACCAAATATAATTTGATATGTCATCGGCGATATTCCAGTCTAAAGTTTTATATATAGTCATTCCTTTAATTGCCATATTTACTCCTAATAAATATATTGTATCATAAAAATTTTATATCTCAAAACAAAAAAAGAAGAACTCACAAACAAGTTCTTCCTTTTTGTTTTATTGATTGTTTTGCAAATGCGTGTAAACTGCTTTTGCGGATAAGTTTGAAAAGTCGCCATTTGTTTCGGCAAAATTTATTAGGTCATGTGCAAACTGAAAGGCAATATCTTTCATTCGCTTCGGACTTAGTTTTGCTTTGCCTACCTTTAATACTTTAGTATTAAAGGAAAAATTGGCGGTGTTTTCAGTTATATCTTCACAATCAACAAAACTTTGACTGATTGGATTTGCATAAATCATAAAATATTACTTTATGCACGAACAATACACAGTCCAGTCTCATTGTATCATATTCATTTCAAATTTACTATTATTTTTGTTGTTTTGCTTTCAAAATCGGCTTGCGAATTTTGTCAAAAGAAGTGGGTTTCCCACTTGCTTTCAGAGAAGTGGAATGTGACTCAAAATTGCCTCACCACCCCTTTGGGTGTGAATCAGCTAAAAGCCCGATATTTAGGGGCTTGTAGCGATTGAAAATGGCAATTTGAGTCTATTCCTTATCCTGCTTGCTATAAATTTATCTACTTTTCACAAGTTTTCACTTAAAAATCTGCCCAAAACACCACTTTTTTGAGATAAAAAATATCTCTATATATAAAATATATAGAGATAGGAATAATTTGAAATTTTGAGAATTGAACTATTGATTTTCTTTTTCATTCTCTTTCACAACAGTAAAAGAAATATCTTTTTCTTCAAACACTTTAATTACATTGTGTTGCTTTAATCCATAACCTTTTCCTTGTTCAAGCATTATTGTCCTGTCTTGTTTTTCAAATACGATAACGCCAACATAATTATATTTAGCAATACCGTCAATTATAGTTTGGACTTTTTTATCTACATAGTAAATGCAATGTTTCTTTTCATAACCAGCTAAGGCATCGTATAAAAATTCAATTTGTCTTACGCTCCACAAATCATTATTTGGATATTTCATTTTTACCTCCCATCAAATTGTGCTTAGAAACTAATTCCAATCCTATTTTCCCTTTTTCTAAAAAAGTATTGTTTTCTTCGCTGTCATTTTTTTCTATAATTTTTTCTCTTGTTGCATTGAGTATGGTTGTTGCTTGATGTGCTTTTATAAAAATATTTAAACATTCTTTTTCATACTCACTTAACTTATCAATGCTTTCATACGCTTCTACAAAAGTTTGTGTGCGTATTTTTGATAATTTCATATTGTTTAAGTCTAAACATAAATCACAAATTGTGATTGCCAAATCCACAATTCGTGGCAGATAGTTCGATACAGAAAAATCAATATAATAAAGTTTTCCGTGACTATCTTTCATAACATTAGTTTCAATAATGTCTCCATGAACAAAACCATATTTCAATTTTGAAAAATCACAAGAATTTAATTGTTTTACTATTTCATTTATTTTTTTGTTATCTTCTTTGTTTAACAATCCTTTATTCAATTCATATTCTTTTGCAAAATTAACAATAGCCCATCGGTCATAAATGAAAGGCGGTTTGAACTGAATTTTGTTTAACTTTGCAAGTTGCTGACCTATAATTTTCAACTCTTCTAAGTTGGGGAGAATACCAAGAGAATAGAAATCTTTGCCATCAATATACTCCATAACAAGCAAACGAAAATCAGTATCATTGATTTTTGTTTTGAACAAATTTTTCCCATTCGCTTTATATATTTTAGGACTTGAAAAACCATTTTCGCTTGGCACTGTTGCTCGATCAGCAAGGTTTTGGCAGTCGTCATCCGCCCTAAAATTTGAAAAAACTTTTACAACAAATTTTCCTTTTTTTGTTGACAAGATGTAGTTATAATCTTCATATCCAATTTCAATAAGATTATTGTCAACAAAATCACCAAGCTTGTAGTTTTTACACACCACTTTAGATAAAGTATCAAGTGGCACATTCAAGTTTATTCGGCTTTCAAAACTATTCATTTTTTTAACTCCTATGTGAATTATATCATAAATCTTTTGGTTTTGCATTGTTTTTCATAAAATTTTTGTCAAACACGCTGACTTTTTTCTTGTTTCGTGGTATTATTGGCTAATTAAAGGAGTGTTTTATGAAGAAAGCGGTAATTTATGCAAGATATTCAAGCGACAGTCAAACGGAACAGAGTATTGACGGTCAGTTGAGAGTTTGCCGTGAGTTTGCGGAAAAAGAAAATATTAAGATTGTGGACACTTATATTGACAGGGCTATGACAGGAACAAACGATCACCGACCAGACTTTCAAAGAATGCTGCGTGACAGCAAGAAGAAGGGCTTTGATTTTGTTTTAGTTTACAAGTTTGATAGATTTGCTCGCTCTCGCCATGATAGTGCCGTAAACAAGGCAATTTTAAGCCGAAACGGCGTTAAGGTTATCTCGGCAACCGAACAAATCTCTGACACGCCAGAAGGCATAATACTTGAAGGAATGCTTGAAAGCTTTGCCGAGTATTATTCTGCCGAACTTAGTCAAAAAGTCAGACGTGGGCGTAAAGAAAGCCGAATTAAAGGCTTGTTTGTTGGTGGACGAAAACCTTTTGGATATTGCGTGGAAGATAAAGTTGTTAAAATCAATGAAAAACAAGCAGAAATAGTAAGGCAAGTTTACAATGATTATATATCCGGAATGAGATTGAAAGACATTGCAGGCAAGTTAAACAAACAAGGAATTAAAACAAACAATGGCAAAGATTTTAATATCAACCAAGTGTCAAGAATGCTGAGAAGCCCATTTTATTGTGGCAAGGTTTATGCTGACGACACTGTTTACACAAATATCTATCCGCCAATTATTGATGAAGAGTTGTTTGACAAAGTGAACAAGAGTTTGCAGACAGGAAAGAAAACCGCAGCGCAAAAGAAAGCACCAATTCCGTTTATTTTGTCTGGCAAACTTGTTTGTGGCAAGTGTAAAGCCAACATGACCGGCGACAGTGGAACAGGAAGAAATGGTGTGCATTATTACTACAAGTGTGTGAACAGAAAAAGAAAACACTCTTGCGACAAAAAGAGTGTTGAAAAGGACTATATCGAAAACTATGTTGTCAGCGTGACAAAAGAGTTTTTGAAGAACAACAAACAACTGAAAGAACTCTCTCAAATGGTGGCAGATGTTTTTAATGACTATATTGGCAAAGATGTGGTTTTGAACTCTCTCAATGCCCAAATGAGTGAGATTGACAGAAAATTAAATAATATGGCAAATGCGATTGCAAATGGCATATTCTCAAAAACAACAAATCAAAAACTAAACGAACTTGAACAAGAAAAAGAGAACTTGGAAATTAAGATTGCACAGCAACAGGCAAAATCTATAACTCCACTTGACGCTGACAAAGTTTACAAATGGTTTTTGTCTTTCCAAAACATTGACATCTCCGATAAACTCGCTTGCAAACGCATGATTGATATGTTCGTCAATAAAATTGTTTTGTATGATGGCTACTTTGACATATATTTCAATTCTTCCGACGACGAAAGCAAAAACATTAAACTCGAAAACGTCGAAGATTACACAGAGATAGAAAAAGAACAATCCGGTTCGGATTGCTCTCGTTTGGTGCTGGTGGTGGGACTTGAACCCACACGTTGTTGCCAACATCGGATTTTGAGTCCGACGCGTCTGCCATTCCACCACACCAGCATTAGATTATATGTGGTTGTTGCAAGATTGATTTTAGCACATTTTGCAACACATTTAAAAAAGTTTTTAATGTATTTTTGCTATACCCTCACAGTTGTTTCCCCCATATCATATTATATATTAGGTACACTTAATTTAGTGTATCAAAAATAAAGGAGGAAACTTTATGGCTCAAATTATTAGCAACCAAGCTACAGCTACTTATACATTTGAAGGTTCAAGAGAAGCTCGCACAGCAGTATCTAATGTTGCTACTACAACACTTCTAGACGACTATAGCCTTGAAGTAAATAAACAAAACTACCAACAATGCTTCAGACCAGGCGAAAATGTAACTTATTCTATCCGTGTTTCTAACACTGGTTGTAGAAAGCTAAAAGATTTCATCATTGTTGATGATTTAGGAAAACCTGAAAACGGTTTATCTCCGCTTGTATACATGGAAAGCTCTGCAAGACTTAGCATTGGTGGAGAATTTATGGAAATCAATCCTACAAGCACTGACCCTCTAACATTCAATGTTAGCAATACATTGCTTGCTGGCGAACATTTCATAATCACTTACATTGCAACAGTTGACCAAGCTATTTCTAGTGGATTACTTGAAATTACAAACACTGCAAATGTTAGTGCAGTTTCTGGCTGTGACGACGAAAATCAAACAAGATATTCAGATAGCGATACTTCTTCATTGCCTCGTTGTACAGATGCAAACTTGATTATCACTAAACAAGTTAGCAAGTCTTCAATTTGTTCATGCGATTCATATGATTATATTATCACTATTGAAAACTCTGGTTTACTAGACGCAAACAATGTCGTAGTCACTGATTACTTACCACAAGGCTTCTCAGTCAACTCAATTCGAGTTGAAAATGAAGATACTATTCATGACTATGATCCTACCGAGTATAGTCTTGATGACAACAACTTCTTAACTCTACCAAACATTTCTGGTACAGTTATAAACGTTCGTTCTGTTGAACCAGGCATAACTCACTCTGCTGTTGTTACTATAAATGGTTCATTCAACTCACCTACTACAAATGCATAAAACGCAAAACGAGTAAAGTTTAATCAAATATACACATAAAAAACCGCCAAATTGGCGGTTTTTATGTATTTGGACTATGTTTATTAATTAGTCTTTTTATCACTGACAACAATGCCATTTTTAGAAAGCTCATCTCTAATATAATCAGACATTGCATAGTTCTTTTCAGCTCTTAGTTTGTTTCTAACATCTGAAACTATTTCAAGAAGCTTGTCGTTATTTGTATTGCTCTCTTCCTTTTCAGCTTCTTCAAATTTTAAACCAAAAACAAACGCTACTTCATCTAAAGCCCCAACAAATTCGCCAGCAAGTTTTTTATCCTTTTGCTCAAGTTTGTTTGCTATTTTTACTAGTTTTAAAACCTCAGCTAATGCCAAAGGAGTATTAAAGTCTTCGTCCATAGCAGCTTTAAAGTTGTTTATAAATTCAACTACTTGTGGGTCACTAGGCTTTGAAGAATTACCTTCTGATATTGACTTAAATTTATTGTATGCACCATTGATTTTTTCAAACTGGTTACCCGCTTCTTTTATTGCTACTTTAGTAAAGTCAATAGGCGAACGATAATGGAATTGCAATATAAAATATCTAACATACATTGGCGAAAATTCATTATACAACTCTTCTAAAGTAATAAAGTTTCCTAGAGATTTACCCATTTTTGTGCCGTTTATAGTTATAAGATTGTTGTGGATAAAATAGTTTACAAACTTCTGACCATTGGCAACTTCGCTTTGTGCACATTCACATTCATGATGTGGAAAAACATTGTCTAAACCACCGCCATGA
>CATKXA010000041.1 GCA_949840475.1 uncultured Thermoanaerobacterales bacterium
ATCCCAGCTGGCATTATTTCCTTGGGTAGTTTGGCATTTTGTGGATGTAGCTCAGTAACTTCTATTAAAGTTGATAGTGGAAATACTGTTTATGATAGTAGAAATAGTTGTAATGCTATTATGGGGACATCATCTAATACACTATGGGTTGGTTGTGTGAACACTAAAATACCTTCGGGAACAAAAATTATAGGTAATTCGGCCTTTTGGAAAATTCCAATTACATCAATGGTTATCCCAAGCGGTGTAATTACACTTGATGACGATTGTTTTAATTCTTGTTCTAGTATGACCTCTGTGAGAATTCCTGATGGTGTTACATCTATTGGTATTAGAGCTTTTAAAAATTGTACAGCACTAAAACATGTATTTATTCCTTCCTCTGTAAATAAAATGCAAGGTACAGCTATCACAAATGCAGTTTTCTATAATTGTTCTAGTTCCTTAGTTATTTATTGTGCTGCTTCTTCGAAACCATTGAACTGGGATACTTTTTGGAATTATAGAGTTGCTTCTGCACATACAACCAAGTGGGGTTATACTCGTGCACAGTATAATTCAGCGACTGGCTCCAAGACAGTTGGTGTTTTAGATGCGAATATATTGAATGAATCAAAACCATTATTAAGTGATGTAAACATAGAAAGTGAAATTGTTGTACCTAGTATACTAGAAAATAAGCAGGTAATTTACTTTGCTAAGAAAAAGAGTGCATAATTAAATTAATAAAAAAACACCGATTACTTGCGGTGTTTTTTTGTTTGTGTTTTATTGAATTGTAGCTATCAAAAAATTTATTTATAAGAAAATTACAATTTCCTATTGGCAAAATTTAAGATTAGTGGTATACTTGAATTAATCGTGAAGAGAAGGGCTTTTCACTTTTATAGCAAATATCTAGGAGAACTTTAAAATTGGAAAAAATTGCTGTTATTCTTGTTGAAACTTATGCTGCTAAATTATATATCGCAGCTGCTGACCAAGACAATTATTTTATGTTGCAAGATGAGGAGTGTGAACCTATTAAACTAGGTCTTGAAATGGGCGATGACCATTTCTTAAAAAAGCCTCAAATTGATGCTACTATTAAAGTACTTAAAAACTTTAGGAAAATTTGCGAGCTTTATGGTGTAACAAAGACCATTGCTATTGCAAGCTTATTTAGAGGTTCTAAACCTAAAAATATTTATAGTTTCTTTGATGAAGTTTTTGCAACCTGTGGCTTTAGATTTACTATTCTTACTGGCGAAGAGCAAAACAACAATATCTATTTAGGTGCTATTAACTCTTTTGATGTCCCTAAAGGTATTGTGTTCCACTTAACAGCAGATGGACTTCATATTGTTCAATATAATAGAAGAAATATTTTAAACCAAGCAGTGCTTAACTTTGGGCCAATGACACTTCTTAACATGTACAAAATGGAAGAGCTTGGAAAAGATAATGCTATTGCTAAAATTCAAAAATATGTATCAACTCAGCTTGGCGATTTAGATTGGCTTAATAACATTGAAGAAGAGTACCAAATGGTAATCAGTGGGGATTACGCTAGCGACCTTTCTAAGATGGTTAGAAAGTTCAAAAAGTATCCTCTTGATCGTGACCTCGGCTTTGTTTCTAGCAAAAAAGACGTTGAGTTTATTAAAAATCAGGTGTTAGCACTCGACTTAAGTAAAGATAAGAAAATTAAGCTAATAAATGAGCCTAGAGCAGATGTTTTCGCTGTCGCAGTTGCTGTTATAGATATGCTAATGGAAGCTGCTAATAGAGATAGTGCAATCAATGCAACAAACTCACTAGTTAGAGGTGTATTGTTTAGCGAGGTTGTGCCATCAACTTTAGAAAAACCTATTTCAGATGTTTTGGGCTTCTCTGTTATTGCAGAAACTTCTTTCCATGACCAAGCAAATGAAAAGCACAATGAGCAAGTTTATAACCTTTCTATGCTACTATTTAAGCAACTAAGAGTTTTACATAAATTACCTCGTGGATATATCAAAGTTTTAAGAGTTGCATCATTCATGCACGACGTAGGCAAACGCGTCAACTATTTGCAACATGCAAAGAACGCTTACAATGTAATACTTGGCTCAGATATTTTTGGAATGAGCCATAGAGAGCTTGTGCTTGCAGCCTTTACTGCATCGCTTCATCAAGGTGGAGAGATCGCTATGAATGAATGGGTTAAGTACAAAGATATTTTGGAAGAAGATGATGCTTTAGCCGTTTATAAGCTTGGTGCAATATTGAGGCTTGCTGAAGCGTTTGATAGAACTAAAAGCTCAGTTATTGTTGATATTAGCTGTGATATCTTAGGCGACTCAGTAATTATGAAAACAATAACAACAGGCGATAATTCTTATGAAATCCAAAAAGCCTTAGAGGGCGGAAAGGAGTTTGAGAAGTATTTTAATAAGAAGCTCGAAATCCTTTAATAGGGCTTATTTAATATCCATAGCGTTGTTAACTACAAAAATCCGAAACACTCATTTACGCAAAGTAAACTCGAGCTTCGGATTTTTTTGTTGCCTAGCTATGGGTATCAACTAAGCCCTATTAATTAAATTAATTGTTTGTCTAGTAAGCAAATAAAGACGTCTAAAAATTAAATAAAAAACTCCTGCGTGGATTTTTTTATGAGGCTAGCACAAAAACGCCAACTAACCCGCTCTAGCAAGCGAATTATTTGACGCTTCTAACAGCGTTAACTGAACAAAAAATGCGGACAGGGATTTATGAAAATAAACCCCGTGCCCGCATTTTTCATTCGAGCCTTGTTATAAGCATCAACTAACCCGCTCGAGGAAGTGAGGAAGTTATAAAACGAGTAAATAAAGGATAGCCCCTTCTTAGCTCCACAGCCCTCGGAGCTGTCAAAACGGTAGGTTTTGACTGAGGGGGTTAAAGAAAACGAGTAAATGATAGAACGATAAAATGATGAATTGAGGATATAAAAATCATTATAAACTAAAAGCAAATTAACATTTTAATTGCTTAAATAAAAAACACCAGCTCTTGCTGGTGTTTTTTATAAACCTTTTAAAACGTCGTTTAAAAGTCTTGGGTTTTCTATTAGAATTGCGGCTCCGTTGATGTCTGTTTTTGAGTTTTCAGTTCTTTTAACTGGGACTGAAAGTTTGCGTTTAATAAATCTTGAAAGACCTGTTATTTGGCAGTTGCCACCAAATATATGGATTCCTTCCTTTGCGATATCGCCAATAATATCTGGTGGGCAAGTTGAAAGTACTGAGCCTATTGCGTCTGCAATTTTAGAATAGAAGTGTGCCATGATAGGGTAGATATCTTTGCTTGTAACAACCAAGCTCTCAGATTCTTTTGTTGTCATATTAACGCCTTGAATTTCTGTTGAAGCGGTGTCTGTTTCAAGCAGGCTGCCGACCTCCTGACGTAATTTTTCTGCAGTAACTTCGCTGATATAAAGCCCAAAATTGTCTAAAATATGCTTTTCAATAGCTTTATTGAAAGTTGCCCCGCCAATATTGACATTTATGCCTGAAATAATGGTATTTTGTGCAATTACAGCAATGTTTGTGCAACCACCACCTATATTGACAGCCATTTTGCCTATATTTGTGCTGATATCAATATCGTCGCCGATAGCTGAGCATAAAATAGCAGGGATTTGAACAACTTCTGCAATGCCAGCGTTGTAGCAAACAGTTTCAAACGCTTTTTGTTCCAAGCTAGACAAACCGATAGGAACGCATAAAATAGCCTTTATATTTGGCTTGAATATTTTTTGAGGGAAAATTTGCTTTAAAAACCCCTTTAACATAGAAGAGGCTAGGTCGCTATCCGTGACTATGCCAGCAGTAATAGGGGAAATTACGTTGATAAAGCCGTCAGTTCTTCCTTGCATACGTTTAGCGTTCTTGCCGATAGCTCGTATTTCTCTTGATTTTGAGTTTCCGCTTACAGCAATAAGGCTTGGTTCTCTCAAAACCATACCTTCGCCATATTTATAAATAGTTGTGGTACTAGATCCTAGTCGTAATGCGATAATTTGTTTCATATTTCTCCACCTTTAGTATACTAAAAGTATAATTGTTTTAAACGCATTAAGTCAAATGTTTTTTCTATTGTGCTTTTTGGACAAAAAAATTGCTTTTACTCGCTATTACTTTAGTTTTTAAACTTTGACTTTTTGCTTGCTTATTTCATAATTACCTTATGGAGGCTGAAAATGGGGAGAAAGATTGCTGTTGTTTCTGGAAAGGGTGGAGTTGGAAAAACTACAATCGCGTGTGGGCTTGCTCTTGCTTTGGCAAAAAAGGGGAGTAATGTTTGCTTGATTGACCTAGATGTAGGTCTTAACAATCTGGATTTGCTTTTGGGAGTGGAAAATAAGGTTGTATATGACATCTCAGACGTGTTAAAAGGCAAATGTAGAATAAGTCAAGCGCTTATAAACGATTCGGCTTTTGAGGGGCTATATTTGCTCCCATCTGCAAGGTTTGAGGAGCAGTCTTTTGATGCTAAAGATGTTAAGCTTTTGAGCGATAAACTTGTGAGCATGTTTGATTACGTTATAATCGATGCCCCAGCTGGCATCAATAACAATTTAGAACTTGCTTTGGCTTCAGCGAATGAGGTTTTGGTGGTAGTTACTCCGCATGTGGCGTCACTTAGGGACGCTGATAAGGTTATAAGCATTGTAAAAGGTAAGGAGTTTGAGAATGTGCAGCTTGTAATAAATAGAATCAGAGGGGATATGGTAGTAAGAAAAGAGATGCTGAGTCATAGCCAAATTCAAAAACTATTGAAATTGCCGCTACTTGGTGTAATCCCTGAAAGCGACGATATTAATATTTATTCAAGCTTTAAGTTTGAACGCATCTCAAAAAGTGGTAGTGTTGACGCGTTTATGGTGCTTGCCCATAACATAAAAAGTGATAAAAAGATACTCTTTGACTATACAAGCAAATATAAAGGGCTTCTTGGGGTGATAAGAAGAAATTTGAAGAGGTCGATATAAAATGAAAGATTTGAGCGGTAAAGTATTTAATAAAGCAGAAGAAATTTTGCTTAACGATAAAGTTAAATCGCCGAGTATGGTGGCGGGTTTGGTTTCTAGCGAAATATATTATGTTTTGAGCCAGTTTTTTGAGATACAAAGAAATAGTTTTTCGTCTAACATCCATGCCGAGGCTGACGGAGTATTAAATATAAGTTTCAACTTTAAAGCGAATAGGGTATTAATAAAAAAACAACCAAATCAGTTCGAATAATTAATTTGATATACTCATATGTTTTTATAGAGGTAAAATATGCAAATTTATAAAAACATAAAGAATGTTAAATCAAGTGGCACAGCAAGTAAAAATGTAGTAATTTTTTCTGGCAAAAAATTAAAACTTTTTAGCTGTGTTTTTGTTTGTGTTTTATCCTTTGCGATAATGGGTTTTTCGCTTAGTGATTTCAGTCTTTCTGCTGAAATAAGACAGATTACCTCATATTGGTCGCCAAATTTAGAAGGGCTTGGAAAGCTTAAATTTGTAAGTAATGATGAAACAATAGAGGAGGCAATGGCGAGCATATATGAGCTGGCTTTGCCTTTTGACAATACATATTTTAGTGAGGTTTCTGCTGGGGAATTTGAAGCTAATGGACTCGGCTCTGTTGTGGTCAAGTGCTGTTTGCCAGGAAAAGTTACCAAGGTCGAAACTGAAAACAATTTAAGAACTGTTTATATTTCTCATAAAAGAGGTCTGGTTTCTGTTTATTCAAATTTAGACAATGTGGGTGTAAAAGAAGGCGATAAGGTAGAAAAGAACCATGCAATAGGCGTTAGCTTGCAGTCTAAAATTCATTTCAAAGTACTATTCAAAAACAAGCTTTTGGCAGGTCTTACAGTAAAGAACGGAGAACTGACATTCATGTAGTGTATCGTCAGACATAATATTGCGAATATAAGATATTATCGAGTATTCAGCAATCTATAATGTCTGACATAGTACTCATGGCTCGCTGTTTTAGCCCAATATTTAAAGGTTTATCATGAAGAAAAAATTTAAGCCATTGTATTTTAGTATTCATTACTCTTTTATTATTTTAGCAATAGGGAGTATTTTTTTTAATCTCTTTGGTTTGCTTATTATGTACTTTGTGTGTTTGTGTCTTCATGAAGGGGTGCATGCGTTAGTTGCCAAACGGCTTGGATATAAGCTTTCTAAAATCAAACTACTTGCAACAGGGGCGTCGCTTGAGGCATCAAGTGATGAGTTCAGTTTTTCGGACGAAATATACATTGCGATATCTGCACCGCTTTTTAATTTACTTGTGGCTTTAGGCGTTATGGCTTTTTGGTGGATAATTCCTGAGAGCTATAATTATACGCAAGACCTATGCGTCATTAACTTTGCAATATGTTTTTTTAATTTACTTCCTATATTTCCGCTGGACGGTGGTAGAGTACTACTTGCAAGCCTTTGTAAAAAGTTACCTAGAAGTAACGCATTAAAGATTGCAAAAACGATTACAATTTGTTTTTCTTTTCTACTGTTTTTTATATTTATACTATCTATTTTTATTTCAATAAACTTTAGTTTTGCAATAATGTCAATAACCTTGTTTGTTGGGGCAATAACTGAGGATAAGAGTGCCACATATAAAAGATACATAAGCTTTGCTAAAAAGAAGGAGCAACTAACAAAAAAGCCACTCGACATTAAATATGTGAGTGTAAAATATGGCGTATCTGTCTTTAAGCTCATAAAATATATAGATGCTAGACACTACACTATTTTTTTGCTTTTAGATGAAAGTCTAAATGAGGTGGAAAAAATAACAGAAGGGCAGCTGCTTAAAATGATTGAGCAAAGTCAAAGGTAAATTAATGCGAGCATTGACACGTTTTGGTTATTGTGATACAATCGTACGTATGGATAAAAAACTGGTTTCTATGCTAAAGAAAGTGCAAAAGCCGTCACGTTATGTGGGCGGCGAAATTTGCATGCCTCCAATAGATGAGCAAACCAGAGTTAAATTTTGTTTGTGCTTCCCAGATACCTACGAAGTAGGCATGAGTAATCTTGGGATTAGAATACTTTATCACATGCTTAACGATAGAAAGGGCTACTGCTGTGAGCGTTGTTTTGCTCCATGGCCTGACTTTGGTAGGCAACTTAAAAAAGAGAAGTATCCGTTGTTTTCGCTTGAAACTAAAACTCCACTAAATAAGTTTGATTTACTAGGCTTCAGCTTTGGTTATGAGCTTAGTTACACTAATTTTTTGTACATGCTTGACCTCGCTCAAATACCTTTTAGAGCAAAAGACAGGGACGGAAGCTATCCTCTTATTTACGGTGGTGGGCTTTGTATGTCAAACCCAGAGCCACTTGCTGACTTTTTAGACTTTGCCGTTATTGGCGACGGGGAAAATATCACTATTAAAGTTATAGATACTATCATGAAGTGTAAGCTTTCAAAGCTTAGCAAAGAGCAGACACTAGAGCAGCTTTCGCAACTTGAAGGCGTTTATGTTCCTAGCAAAGTTAAGGTGGCGTTTAACCATGAGGGGCAGATTAAAGAGCTATCTGGCAAAACTGTTAAGCGTCAAATAATTAGAGATTTAGACAGAACTTACTTCCCAACAAAATTGCTTGTTCCAAATGAGCAACCAATCTTTGATAGAGGCATGATTGAAATCATGCGTGGCTGCACAAGAGGTTGTCGCTTTTGTCAAGCTGGATTTTTGTATAGACCAGCAAGAGAGCGTAGGGTTCAGTCGCTTGTAAGTCATGCGAGAGCACAAATATATAACTGTGGTGTAGAAGAAATGGGTGTTTGCTCGCTTTCGACGTCAGACTACTCAAAGCTTCCTGAGCTTATTCAGTTCTTGGACCCGCTATGCAAAGAGGCACATGTTAAACTATCGTTGCCCTCACTTAGAGTGGATAGTTTTAAAGGCGAGCTTGCAAGCGTTGTTGGTGTGAAAACACTAACCTTTGCTCCAGAGGCTGGAACACAGAGGCTTAGGGACATCATCAATAAAAACATCACCGACCAAGACATCAATAGTGCACTTGTTTCGGCTTATCAAAGGGGTGTTAGGTCTGTAAAGCTCTATTTTATGAGCGGGCTTCCATTTGAAACTGCTAATGACATTATTGGCATTGTTGA
>CATKXA010000042.1 GCA_949840475.1 uncultured Thermoanaerobacterales bacterium
AGTTTTGATGCAATGTATAGTGCCGAGTTATATTCTGCCTTAGAGCCAGCAATTCTTGCCTCTCTTTGCTTGTCCACAGAGCCGTATTCAATGAAATCTTTTAGGTTGTTTGTTATAACTTGCTCAATTTCTTCATTTGATGTATTAATATCTAATGCAAAGGTGTTATTGCCAGCAAAACTATAAAGCAATGGCGAAAACAACATTATGCAAAAACTAAGCATTACAAATAATATATTTATCTTTTTCATAACACACCCGCCATCATGCTCAAAACTTGATAAATTTCATAAAGCACCATTGGTATACAAAGTATTTTAAAAACGAATTGACCTATCAATGGCTCAACGTGTTTTTTTGCAACATCGTAGTATAGTACAATTATCAAAAGCATATTAAAGATTAGTTCAATTATGCAAAGATAAGCTGAAATGTAAGGAAAATAAAACCTCAAGTTGAATATAAAACCTAGAATAATATTCCTTATTAAAAACCATTTACGAAACTTATCTTTAAAGCCTTGCCTTGGCAATAAAAAAGAATAAAGTGAAAAGCTTAGGCAAAACCTGTAAACTAAAAACAAAAACTCAAATATAGCATAGGCAAACAAGCCATAAAATAATATTGATATAACAAGAGAAGAACTTTGCCCTACTATGCCAATGGTCGCCATTTTTGCTACAGAACTATAAAGCTCAAGCCATACAAAAGACAAGAATAATAACACTGGTAAAACTTTGCTCCAAATAGAGCCAGCATTAAAAATTTGACTATTTGTAGAAATATTAATTTGTCCGTATTTATTAGTTGTTTTTTGTTGTTGCATTTTAGCCTCTTATCTTTAGTATATTTAAAACTATAGTTTTTATAGCCACATCTTCTTTAATTTTTCCCATTTTTATATTGCGGTCTGCCTCATAAAGCATATCTACTATGCTTTTAAGCGACTTTGGAGTAAAGTATTTAATTTGGTTTTTAACCATTTTAACAGCATATGGCTTAACGTTTAAGAGCACCGCTAGTTGCTCATCTGTTTTATCTTTGTTTATCGCCACATATAATGCCCTTCTGTAATTATTATATAGTGGAGCAATAATTGAAAAGCCGCCCTTGCCTTCATTTGCTAGAGTGAACACAAGGTCTAGTGCTTTTTGTTTTTCGTTTCTTGCTATAAACTCAGCAAGCTCAAAAACTTGATACTCTTTATCTTCTGAAACTATTTCTCTAACTATCTCAGGCGTTATTTGCTTGCCATTTGCATAGCTTACAAGCTTTACAAGTTCGCTACTTATTCTAGCCATATTATTATTACAAAAAAGTATAAGCATATCTAAAGCCTGCTCAGTTATATTTAGGTTTTGGCTATTGCTGCTTTGCTTAATAAACTTTTTAATCTGCATTGGCTCAAGTTTATCACAGTCAATAGCTGTTAAATATGGCATGTAAGGCTTAAGAGCCTCAACGCTATCAAGACTAAAAAACACTAAAATGCTTTCTTGCATTGGATTTTTTAAATACTCAAGTAGCTTATCGTCCTTAGTGGCTTTTTTATTTGAAAACTCGTTTACTTGCACAAGTCTATAATTATCCATAAAAGGAAAGACGCTAACAGCTCTAACAATGTCATCCTTAGACGCACTGTCTGCTGAGAGTATTACTTCGTTTAAATCTGTTTGAGCAATGTTTAATGCTTTTTTTATTTTAGCAAGAGCATCATAACACAAATACCTATCGCTACCAGATATTAGATAAGCACTTTTAATTTGTTTGTCTAAATTACTTTCAAGTTCTAAATATTTCATCTCTTGCCTCTTTGATATTTTATCAAATCATATGTGTAAAGTAAAGTATTAATTAGCAAATAAGTGCAAGCACCAGTATTACCAAAGTCAAAAGACCAAAACTTATAGACAATGTACATTTTACTTTCCTTTTAAAGAAAACAAAATCAGAACTGATTATACCAAAGCCGACTAGCGATAGACTAAATGCTGAAATTAATTCCCTTTTCCTATTAACAAAAGAAACAGCACCTGTAAAAGAGCTAATGGTAGTTACTATTTTCATCAAAAATTCAAATATATAACAAAGTTTGGCAAGCGGAGCAAATATGACGCCAAGCAACACGCCAATAAATAATATCATAAAGGCAATGCTTGCAATAGGTATAACAATAATATTTGTTACAATAGAAAATATCGAAAGCTGTGAAAAGTAGACAGCCATAGCAGGCACTACTCCTACTTGCACAGCTATTGCGAGGCTCAAAGCACTAGAAAGCTTGTGGTAGAAAAACTTATTAAAAAATTCCCTGAGTATTGGTGCCAACAAAATTATAGAACTTACTGCCCCAAAGCTTAGTAAATAACCAACATCGTAAAGTTGCATCGGTTTAAAAAGTAATATCAAACTACCAGCTAATGCCAATGCACTTAAACCGTCATACTCCTTTTGACGCATTTTTGCGTACAAAAGTATCATTGTCATTAGCATTGCTCTAGTAACAGACACTGAAAAACCGCATACCAAAGCATAAATAAACACTATGACGCTAACAATATAAAATTTGGCTTTAGATTTAAGCTTAAACAGTCCCAAAACAAATGTAATCAAAGTAACAATAAATCCAACATGCAAACCACTGACTGCAAGCAAGTGAGCAATACCGCTCGCACGATAATTTTCTTGAATATCTGGTGATAAATTTTTGTTATCGCCAAACAGCATCGTATATGCAAGCTCGCTATATTCTTCTGACATATTGGCAGTTACCAAACTAATTACTTTGGTTTTAAACTTATGTATTAAATTTGCGTCTTGAGTGTTTGTATTTACAATATCAAAATAGTTACAAAAACCTAAAAGTTTAATGTTTTTATTTAGGTAATAAAAATTTTGCCCGTCACCACTAAAAATTGTTGGCTTTTTAACGACAAGCGTTGCATGAACCAAATCTCCTAGCGTATACTCTTCATTACCCTCGGCTTTTTGACGTACAAATATTCTCATTTTGCCACTTAGCTTATGTTTATTCAACGTTCCAAGCTCTGAAAGCTCTACTTTATCTAAAGTTATTACCAAATACTTATCAGTAGTATAAGACCTTTCTGTAACTCTTCCACTAATAAAATATTCGCCCTCAAAGTCACTCTTAGCATCATTTATGATTAAATTAACGGCAAAGAGCGTTGCAGATAGAAAAAACGCAACAACAATACTAATAAGCTTAAAACGCTTTTTATCTTTTACTAAAACGAGTTTAACTATAAAAGTTATAACTAGACACGAAATGGCAATACCCGAACAGATGTATGCAAATACACTTCTAATATAAAAGCCACTAGCAAATACAATACCCGCCATAAAAAACAGCCATATTGAAACCAATGGACGATAATTGAAATACTTTGTAGAGCGACTTTTATTATCCACATGTCAATTATACATATTCCACAAAAAAAATACAAATTCCTACCAAAAATAAAAACAACTTTATAGTTGTTTTTATTTTATTGATAAATCCTTAACATAATTTTTTAAAAAGTATTTTAATTTAAACATCAAAACTTTCTTACTTGAAAAGCAGTAGTTTTTACCTAAAAATTTTTCATACATACAGCCACCATTACATAATGGTAATTGTGAACATTTTAAACATTTATTTTCTAGCCTTGGAGAACACCATCTAATTATTTTATTAATATCTACACCATCATCTACTGAACCTATAAAGTCGCAATCAGACATCGCTTGTGAGCATTTCCCTAGACGACCATCTGGATAGATAAAGAAAGATCGCAATGAGTGAGCAATACACATGTTATCGCGTCTTGGAATTGTGTTTAAAACATTTTTAATAAAATTGCACCTTATTAACTTTTTTAATATTTTAATATCAGTATCTTCGCTTGCCGTTAAACTATTATCTAATTCTCGCGACATAATTCTTCTTGCATAAACAGAAATATTTTCATATGAACCAAATTTTTCTCTTAAAAAATCTATTAAATTAATTATCTCATCATAATTACTTTCATTATAATTCAACCTAATTGTAACTGATATTTTTTTATTTAAAAGATTGTAAATATTGTTTACAACATTTTCAAAAGCGTTTTCTTGATTAAAATTTTTAATTTTTTCATAAGTGTGCTTGAGCCCATCGATTGTGATTTGAACTTTTTTCAATTTCCAAATTTCTATTGCATCATAAATTTTTTTATTATCAAATAATAAACCATTGGTTATCATACGCGTCCAAAACTTGATATTATTCTTACTCGCAAACTTAGCTATTTTTTCAGAAATATAAGTGATTAAATTATCATTCAATAATGGTTCGCCACCAAACCATTCAATTATAATTTCTTCACTATCTTTACTTTGTTGTTTAATGAATTTAACAATTTTATCAGCATCTTCTAAATGCATAGTATATGGAACAGTACCATTTTCATAACAATAAGGACATTTAGCATTACATGCCAGTGTAGTATATACTCTAAAGAAAGAAATTTTATTTTCAGCAGCTAAAACTCTTGAAGAAAAAAGAACTTCATCCACCTCATTATAATTTTCATCCACATACAATCCTAATCTATGATACTCTTTTTGCTGAATCTCATTACAACTTATATTTTTAAATTCTACATATTCTTTTGTGTTTAAAATGACACAAGAAGATTTCAATCCATTATATATAAGATAATATCCCTTATACGATGAAGTATAATTATAAATTGATAGTTTCATAAATCCTCGAAAAAAAATTAGATATTAAAAAATATCTAATTACTTATTGAACTTCCGCATGGCGTGTCACTATCAGAACCACATCCAGTATAATTATTGCAATTTATTATTTGAGTTTTTTTGATTTTTGGAATATCTTTTATTATTTTCATATCAAATTCCTCCTTAACTATTTTTATAATACAAGAAATAAATAAGATTGTCAATTAAAATTTCTTATTCTAGTAGGAGATTTAGTCTTTCCCTTTGTTTCCCGCCCCGATTGGGGACACATAGCCGATTCTTAACCTACACAAAAAAACACGCCCAATATTAGGCGTGATTTTTTTGGTACCACCACGGAGAATCGAACAGACTACCCTTGCGACTCTCTACCGAACCGTCGCTCATTTCCACGCATCTTGGCTCACCTTTTTGTCAAAAATTTCCAAACAAGAACGCAGATAGGATAACCTGATCTGCAACCTTGTTTGTTATTTTTATTCAAAAATCTAAACCAATCTGCTACCACTTTTTCTTCGCTTATATCGCTTGCGTTCATAAACTTATTCCACGATATTGAACCAGAGCCGATTCTCCGTGGCAATAAAAAAACTCACACATATGTGTGAGATTTTTTTGGTACCACCACGGAGAATCGAACTCCGGTCCCCAGCGTGAGAGGCTGGTGTCCTAACCGCTAGACTATGATGGCATATCTTGCGGACAGGTTGGATTATATCATGTAAAACGTTTTATGGCAATAGTTTTTTGTTAGTTTTTCAAATTTTACGTAACATTTTTATAACTATTTTTTCGTTTCTCTTCGTCCTCAGCATTTAATCTAATTCTAATTTCATCATGTTCTTTTTTTAAAGGATAACAAATATCAGCATATTTCTTTGCAAGAGCGTTCAGTTTTTTGTTCCACTTTGGTGCATAACAATCAAAACCTTTGCTATCGCTCAAAAGTTTTGCCTCTTTTGCATATCCACGCATAACCGAATCTATCTGCTCTTCAATATATCTTAATCTTTCTAAATCCCCTACCATTATTACCTCTTTTTTATTCAAACTTTGATACTATATCTATTATTTCAACGAGCCTTCTCTCTATTTCTTTGTCTTTTCCATGACCCGCTTTAATTGCAAGTACAAAAGCTTTTATATAAGCTACATGCTCATTTTTAATTGCTACAAACAAATTATTAATTATTTCAATCAACTCGCCCTTAGTAATAGAGCTCTTTTTTACTTTTTTTAAGCCTTGCACATACTCTTTTAAGTCTTTGCTCAAAAATGCCAATCTTGAAAGTAATTCTTTATTGGCATATAATGTATTAGCCTCTTGCCTTGCAAGTGGCACAATTTTATTTTGTGACAATAGCTTATTAATTATTGCTTCTTTAAAGCCAATTATTAAATAATCACAAAATTCAGCATATGCCCCTGTTGTGTTTTCTGTCCTAGAAAAATATGTAGCAAGCAGTGTCGATGCTGAAATTCTTTTATCGTCTATTCTTGAAAGTATAGAAAAAACAAAGGCTATAAACCTGTGCTCCTCACTTGGTGCTTGCAGCTGATTGATTCTAGCAGTCGCCAATTTCCACTCGTTGTCAAAGTTGAAATTTATCATGCAGTTTTTGATAATAGAAAAAACTGTGTCATTGCTAGCGATGGCTTTAAGTACATCTCCAACTCTTTTATCAATCATTATAAACTTAGACCTTGCCATATTGTCGCAAGCATCTGTAAATGGTTTTATTTGGTTAATTAATTCTTCTTCTGTCATAAAAAAGCCCTAACTTGTTTAAATTTAAATATATTTTAGCAAAAAATATATAGTTAAACAAACGATTTTTTAAGTTAACTTTTACAAAGTTGTAAAATCCTACAAATTTTGTATATAAACTATTTCTTTTTTTTTTACATAATGCTATAATAGACAAAAAACTAAAAGAGAGAAACAATGGATATATCAAACAACACAACAATTAGCAAACTTGTTTTACTCTATGTTTTCGACAAAATGGAAATGCCTCTAACAGAGAACACTATCACTGATATGTGTTGTAACCGTAACGCATGGGTCAGCTATCTGACTTGTAAAGAGGTGCTTCTAGACCTAGTCGAAAATGGTTTTATTGTTATTTCAACAAATAGCTCAGGCGAACAATACTACACAATCACAACAGACGGAAGGTCTTGCCTATCTTACTTCTTTATGAAAATACCTGCAAGCTTAAGGGATGAAATCAATATATTCATAAGAGAAAACCGCCAAAGCTTTAGACGTAAACAAGAGTATTTCAGTGACTACTATAAAAATGCAGACGGTTCATATACCGTATTAATGAAAATAGTAGAACCACTTGGTACTAAACTTGAACTTAAACTCAACGTTGCAAACAGAGGTATTGCTAAGGTTATATACAACAAATGGGAAGACCGTGCAAGCCAAGTATATGCATCACTTTATGATATTTTAATTGACCAATAAAAAAAGAGGGTGTTCCCCTCTTTTTTATTTGACTATTCTTTTACGCCAATAAATTCAGCTGCTTTTATTTCAGTATCTTCCTCTCCTAAATCTTTTGGAGTGTTGATATTTATTCTGTACATATATGTAACACTACTATCTGTATTAAAACCATAAATATAATCGCCAAGAATTTCTGCTGTCATTAGATTGCTAGCACTATTGATTTTAGTTGTTGATAGTTTAATTGGCGAAATTTCTTCGCTTTCGTCAGCACTGATTTTTACTTTGTATACCAAGCTATCTAGAAGATAAACAACAAAGTTGCCTTTGTCTGTATTTTTGAGCCCAATAAAAGTCACTTTATCGTTGCTATCAAATTCATTGCAAATATCAATAGGCTCAAATTTTCCGTCTTTCCAAGATATTAATCTAATAGTTGAGTTATCATATACAACCGCACTTAAGTTGCCACTCTCGTCTTCAAAGAAAATAGTGTTTTCATAGTTGCCATAGCACACAACGTTGCTTTCACTAATAACAAGCTCTGTTGTTTCTGCAGTGATTTGCATTGCATAAACATGCGAGTCTACTGAATATAAAAGCTTGTCAGCCTTGATTGCAAGTAGTGAAACAGTAATACCAATATTACTATCGCCAGTATTGATTTGTTTTAAATCGCTACCGTCAGCACAAATTCTGTAAACTCTATTACCTCTTAGTACTGTTCCCTCTTGGTCATAGCTAAGTGTATAGAAAATATATTTGTCTGTAGTTCCCTCGCCAAAGTTCTCACTCATTACCGCAGAGGTAACTTTCTCTTTAACAAAGTTAACTTTAGTTTCCTTTTCAACCAAGATAGAAGTTAAAGTTTGAGCATTTTTT
>CATKXA010000043.1 GCA_949840475.1 uncultured Thermoanaerobacterales bacterium
TGGGCGAGGATAATTATTTCCAATTAAAAGCCCAATTTGAGTACTTTAATGAGATGTACAATGCTTTTATGGGACCTGTTATTGACGAAATTGCTTATTATGAGAACTTTGAATTAGTTAACGGCAAAGAAGCGTCAATGCAACTTTACACATATAAAGCATATCTTGCTACAATCATGATTTCTGAGCAATCAGCTAACTGGTTTTATAATTCTGCAATGAATTTGCTTAAGCCTATCAATTTCCAAGAGGAAATCATAGGAAAAGATGGCTATTACAAGTCGTTTAATGAGCTAGAGAAAGAAACTAAAGAATATATTAAGAATATTTACAATTCTGCTATCAAAAACTATGAAGAGCTTGGCATTGAGCCAACAGATTCAGCATATCCAGAGTATTTAAATGCTTTAAAAGATTATATTGATGGCGGTAGTGATGCATTTGGCGGAAGGCTTGAAATTGTACTTAAAAGCTGGCTAGAAAAGAATGTTAAAGAAGCTGACATGAATGGAAAAAAGACAGAGCTTAATGCCGCTTATGCAGCAATCTTTACATATATTGAAAATAGCAATATTTCAAGTGAATTTAAAGAACGTTTGCTTGATGCTTTTAGTGTGTACCTTGTTCAATCTAGCGAAGACAATCAAGACTCTTTCTCATCAAGTAAATTTGACATTGAACTAAAAACTCTAATGAGTAATTTAGCTCAAAGCAAGACTTATTTGAATGAACTTATTGATAATAGTAATGAAGTAGATTCACTCTTTAAAGTTGGAATCAAGAATGCACTAGACACTTACTTTACTAGTGCAAACGCATTTATTTCTAGCAAACGTGCATACATAGAGGAAAATGATGCATTCAAATATGCAAATAATAGTAATGCTCTAAAAGTATTCATTCAAAACAGTCAAAATTCTTTAAAAACTTACTACGACATTTTATCAAAAGAGAACATATTTAAATATTATGGCTTCCATAACATTTACGAAAACATCATCAAGACAGAAAAAGTTGATGACAAAAAAGTACCATGGATAAATAATTACAACAACTGGATAAATTTGCGAGAGGACATAATGGACGCACAAAATAAAGTTGTTGAGTTAACAAGTTCATCGAGTGTAAGTGAGGAAGAAAAGGCTGTTTTAGCTACAATCAATGAATACCTTACTGTGGCTGAGCAGTATTATAACTATCAAAACATTCTTGATAGGCTTAATAGATATTACATTGTATTAGCAGTAAACTCAACTGAAACTCAAGGCACTAATATATCGTTAGAAGTCGTTATAAATAACAAGCACTACACCGTTGGTCAAAACTTTACTTCTGGTAAATTTATTGAGTATGTGCTCGGCGGAAAATACTTGAAAGATATGGGTTATTCGCCAGTATTTGTAGACGAAAACTATGAAGGTTTATTGTCAATGAGCAAAGGTGATGACGGAAAGGTTAAGCTCTCTGGTTCATTCTCAATGCTAAGACAGTTTATGGTTGAGCTAGGGGATATCAGCTCTACGCTTTATCAGATGACAAACCTTGTGAATTTGTCTGACATTAGCAAAGACGAGCTTATCATTGGTGCAACAAGTAGCGATGAAAACGACCTTGCAGAAAAGATACTACTCATGATTTTGCAAAATGATTTCTTGCAATCTGATAATATTTTAGCGTTCTTTGACTTAAATGCAGCAGACTTTAATGGAATGCAAGAAAGTGAGCAAAGAAACGCAATAAAGTTAGCGGCTATTGCTAAGGTTTCAAATATTTCAACGACTGATGCATATATTCAAAACAATAAATACTTAAACACAGTTTTAAGCTATTTGCTTTTAACAAACGAGAATTCAAATGAGCCGCTCAATGGTGATTATTCAAAGATTACTTTGAAGCAACTAAGGCTTTACTGCATGCAATTCTTGTGTGACTTTGAAGCAGAAGCCAGTGAAACAGAAACAGCAAATCAACTTAGATATATGGCAGTGTTCTCACTAGCTTGCAGTGATTGGCTTGATAGTAATAAAAAGGGAGCAATTAACAACTCTTGGACTTTGAGTAGGAGAGAAAGTATTGCATCACTTAAAATAGACAAGCAATCTCAGGCAACAATTTTAAGGCTTGCAGGGCTTGATAATAGGCCATATGAAGAGCTTGTTGGTGCGGAATATACAATAGATTTCAATTTGGCTGAAGTAGATGAGGCAAATGGCGATGTATTTGTTATTTGTACTTTTGACGAAGAGAGAAGAGTATTTATTCCATTCATGATGAGCAATAAACAATATGCGTCATACGAGCATGAACCAAAAGACGAAGATAATAAGGCTTGGGCTCAAAAATACAATTTTAGAAGTTCATTTACTGAATATTACGTTACTGGCGATACTAACAAACAAGACGCATTTTTCCCTGTTATCGCAAAGGGCTTGATTACATCAGACGGAAAGCCAACAGCTATACGCGAAAGAAATGGCAATATTGAATATTATCGCGACGATATTAAGATACATAATGTTACTGATATTGGGCTTTCAAACTACTACATTTCTGTAGACCAAGTACCAGTGCATCATACTGCTATGTCTTATTTATTCAATAGTTTCACAAAACTTGTGACAGGTAAGACCTTGATTGAGCATGTGGCTCAAAAAATCCCAAGAGTTGCTGCCCATTCAAATATCAACTTCTGTTATGGCGTAGAACACAATACTCTAGCAAGGTCGTATGGCGGAGCAAATGCTATTAGCTTTAACTTTGACAAGTCCGCTTGTCCTGAAATGGAGTTTTTCTACTCACTTGAGCAGATGAACATACTTATTCTTTTGATAGGTGTGGTAGCCTTGACAAATGCGTTATTTAAAGCATTGTGGGGCATTATTGGCAGAATGTTTGACATAACTGTGTTGTTCGTTCTAGGACCTGCAGTAATTTCTACAATTACTCTTAGTTCAGCAACAAGAGATAAGGACGATAAAGAAAAAATCAACGAGAATACCAATCAGATTTACACTCGTTGGAGTCAAACTATAACAGACAAAGTTGTTTCTGTATTTGCATACGCTATCGGATTTAATGTATTCTTTATAGTAGTTCCAATACTATCTCAAATGACATTGTTTGAGTCTAACTCAGTATTTGCATCGTTGCCAATACTTAAAAATGTTAGTGTACATTTCTTAAACGAAATTGCGAGGTTAATATTCTTAGTCGCTGCTGCTTATTTGGTTAAGAGAACTCCTGGTATATTTGCAGCAATAACAAGAACAAACAATGGCTTTGATGAAGGTGCTAATATTTATAGTCGAGTTAAAAACACTGTTGCTACGGCAGGAGATTTCCTAAGTGGTAGATATGCACTAGACAAGTTGGAAGCAGCAAAAGAAACTGCTGTCAATTCAATACCTGGTATTGAAGCAGCAAAGAAAGTTGCTGGCAAAGTTAAAGAACACTCTATTAAAGCTGGAGCTGCAGGTGCAAAAGCCGCAGCCCTTGCTGCTGGTTTACCGCCAGAAGCTGCTGACATGGTTGGAAAACAATTTGAAGAACAAATGAGAGAAAAAGAGAAAAAAGAGAAAGAATACAAAGAAAAGAAGAAAAAAGCAAGAGAAACAAGAGAAAAGGCTAGAAGTAAATAAAGGGAGGTTAGAGCATGAAAATATCCGCTATTACACTTTGGGTAAATGCAATCGCATCAAAAATGATGGGTATTTCTTGCTCTGCCTTAAATGGGCCTACCGTTACTGAGCCTCATTCATTTTGGGAAACTTTAGGCTATATTTTATTGCATACACTCACTGGGTTTATAGAGATAGTGGGCGAAATGATAATAAAGTTTATTTATTCGCTATCTAAATGGGTACTAACAATAATTGACTTTATTTTTATCTTTATTAGGCAAGTAATAGGCCTTAATACCGATTTCACTTCATTAGAAGAGATTTCTAAGTCTGACATGATTTTTCAATTCTTATTTAGCGAAAATGTACTTAGGGTCATCCGTGGAATGATTGGCCTCGCAATAATTTTAATAATTTTGTTCAGCATCATTTCAATACTTAAATCAGAATTGGACTTTGCAACAAATGGTGGGGCAAACTCTAAAAAGCAAATACTTGTAAGTGCACTTAAAAGTTTCTTTTTAATTTTAATTGTCCCTGTCATTGCTGTTGGAGGCATAGTGCTTTCTAATGCAATTTTAAAGTCTATCTATATGGCGACGGCTGGCGGGGCAGATGTTAGCATGGGCTCGCAAGTTTTTGTACCGTCTGGCTACCAAGCAAATGCGTATAGAAGATATGCTGACAGGAACTTAAAAATCCCTATCACTTTTAACTTTGACCAAGTTGGCGAAAATGATAATATTAACAGCTGGGGTTCTGACGGTGGTGTCGCTGAGCTTGACGAGGCTTTAAAGGCTTTCAAATCATCCGATGTATGGAATAGAGGTTTTTCTACCTTTACAATGTTCTATACTGACGGTTATTTGTTAATGAACACAGTAGATAAGCTTAATAATTTGTATAAGGACGAGGGTAAGACCAGTCCATATCATGATCTTTACGACAAGGGGCTTTATACATCAAAAGACGAGTATTACGTAATGGCTGATGTTGTTGAGTACTCAATGCGAAACAACATGATGTTCTATTTTAAAACAGCTCAAGATGTTTATCAAAGCTATTATCAAATGAGAGCAAATGCACCAAGACAGGTTGTTGCTCAAATGGAAGACAGCATTCCTATTCATCAAAATGGAAAGGATTATACTTTTGAAGTTAATTATTTATCTAATGCAAATGCAGTAAAATATACTCATACGGCAAATGCAACTGACGAAGCTAAGGGAGCAGTATTTATTGTCGCACTCGAGAGGAATATTGAATACGAGGGCAAAGTATACACATATTATTATCCATTGCTTTCAGCAGAAGATAATTTTTACACTGATTACTACTCAAAAACTGACCAAATAGTTATAGCTAAAGGTTTGTTTGAAGAAGGAGAAAAACCAACAGCTATTAAACTTGTCGATGGAAATATTAAATTTTATCGCGACCAATTAAACATTCCAACTTTGCTAGATTTCTTCCCTAAAATCAGTTATGAAAAGCCAGAGGGCGTAACAGAAAACTTGGGTGTTAAAGTATTGAGAGAGGGAATAAGCCTGCTTACAGGCATCAATGTCGATGACTTTATTCCTTATGTTTACTACTCTTTTGATATTTTTAGCTTGTTCACTAAAAAGACTTATAACATTGCAGAGCTTAGTGGTTCTGGAATGAAAGTTGATTATAACTTCTCGCAAGATGGCTACACAATTACCAATCTTTATAAGATGCTTGATTTTAACGTGATTATATTGGTGTTCTGTTGTATGATCTTGCTTGGAATGCTCATTAAAATAATGTTTGGTATTTGTTTTAGAGTACTAGACATAACATTGCTTGCTATAACGTATCCTGCGGTTGTGTCCACTCTGCCTCTTGACGGAGGTTCAAGGTTTAAGGAGTGGTCAAGTCAGTTTATTAATAAACTGGTTTCTATTTATGGCGTTATTATTGGTGTCAATGTTATGCTACTTTTGATGCCAACTATCTATACATTCAAGATATTTACGCCACAAGCCATTCAAAGTGCAATCAATATGCACGTTTTGCCAGCAGGAATAACCGCCGGACTACTTAATTTCTTGTTGTCACTTTTATTTATTCTTGTAGGCTTTACAATGATAGAAAAGGCTGGCAATATCTTTGAGATATTGATAACAGGCGATAAAGACAACGCTGGTGGCATTATGAAAGATGGTGCTACCGCAGTTAATGACTTAAAGCAATTGCCAAATAATATTGGAAACTTTGTATCAGGTAAGTTTGTGTTTGATATTGCTAAAAAGGCTACAACAACTGCAACTTCATTTATTCCGGGCGGGGCATTTGTTGCTGAAGGCGTATCAAAAATCAAACATGCTAAAAGTCAAAGCAAGCTTACGCCAGATGCTGAAGATTTGATCAATAAAGCTCAAAAAACTCAGCAAACAGCACCACAAGCTCAACCAGGTAGTGGAAATGCGGGTCCTAGCGGTGGAGATCCAGTTCCAGGCGGAGCTGGGGGAGCTACTGGAAGTGCAGACGCTGCTGCTGCAAGTGCAACAGGTGAAGCAGGTGCTGCTGCCGCTGGCGGAGCCGGTGGGGCAGCTGGAGGTGCAGGTGCCGCTGCTGGGGCAAGTGGAGCGGCTGCTGGTGCTGAAGGGTTAGCTGCTGGTGCGGCGAGTGGAGCAACTAGTGGAGCCGCTAGTGGTTCTGCTGGAGGCGGTGCTGGTATGGTTGCAGGTGCTGCCGCTGGTGCAGGTGTTGCTACTGCAAGTGCTGCATCTAATGAAAAGAAAAAGTTTGAAGAAGATTTAACTGAAGGTCCATTAGCAGCAAGTGAAGCTCCAAGCATGGGAACTGAAGCGGATCCTAATGGTGAAGCAGAAAACTCTTCAAGCGATGTAACAAGAGACGCAGAAAGTGATGCGGATGCTAGTGATAGTAATGAGCAGCCAACTTCTGAAAACCAAGAAGAAAGTGGCGATGATGATTCAAGCAATAACCAAAGCGAAGAAGCTTCGCCAATGCAAGAAGCTGATATTAAAAAACCTGATAAAGAGAATCCTGTTTTCGATGCTACTGACACAACAGAGGACGAAGAGGTTTTGGAAGAAATTGCGAAACACCCTGTAAAAACCGCTAAAGCAGTCGCAAGCGGTATCCCACCAGAATCTGAAGGAATTGACCCAAATAATGGGGGGAAAGGTAACCCCGCAGAGTAGTTCATCTAATCTACAAAAATTGTGCCAATGAATGATATTGGTAAAAGGTGACAATATACTGCAGGTTAAACTTTATGTTGGATTTGGAAATTCCTTTGAGCATACTCTAATTTTTGATAAAGATACTCAAATTGAAGATATAAATTCCAATTTGAAAAATTTAAATTTCAAAAAAGGATTTATCAAGGAAGAAATACAACTTATATTAAATATAAATCCAACCTTATTTTAAGTTGGATTTATTTTTTAGTGTTGTTTATTTGTTTTTTTTCATTTTTTAGAGTAAACTATAAATAATATAAGGAGTTTATTATGAAAAAAATTAAAGTTGGTATTAATGGCTTTGGTAGAATTGGTAGTTTAATTTTGCGAGCTAGCATCAAAAATTTTGACAATATAGAAATTGTGGGCATTAATGACCCATTCTTAGATATTAATTATGCTGCGTACATGATTAAGTATGATTCAGTACACGGCACTTTTGATGCAGACGTTAAGGTCAAGGGAGATACTTTGTTTGTTAATGGTAATCCTATTAAATTCTTTGCAAAAATGAACCCTGAGGAAATTGATTGGAAGGGTGTAGGAGCTGAATATGTTGCGGAAGCAACAGGCAAGTTCACTAAAATGGAGGACGCTTCACGTCACATGCAAGGAGGGGCAAAAAAAGTAGTAATTACTGCTCCAGGCAAAGGTACGCCTGTGTTTGTTATGGGTGTTAATGAAAACACTTATAAAAAGGACATGGACGTTGTTTCCAACGCAAGCTGTACAACAAACTGTTTGGCACCACTCGCAAAAGTTATTCATGAGAACTTTGGTATTGTTGAAGGATTGATGACAACAGTGCATGCAACAACAGCTACTCAGCTCACTGTCGATGGGTCTTCTAAAAAAGACTGGAGAGGCGGCAGAAGTGCACTTGCAAATATTATCCCGTCATCTACTGGTGCTGCCAAAATGGTTGGCGAGGTTATACCAGAGCTTAAGGGTAAGCTTACAGGCATGAGTTTTAGAGTTCCAACACCAGACTGCAGTGTTGTTGATTTAACAGTTAAGCTATCAAAGCCTGCTACTTATGACGAAATAAAAGCTGTAATGAAAAAAGCATCGAAGACTAAGTATAAAAACATAATTGGATACACTGAAGATGCTGTTGTTTCAACTGACATTGTGGGAGAGGTTAATACATGTCTATTTGATGCA
>CATKXA010000044.1 GCA_949840475.1 uncultured Thermoanaerobacterales bacterium
AACCAGCTCGGTATTAAACGGTGATAAGTCTTCAAATGAACCACCACCACGAGCAACGATTATAGTATCAATATCATCTCGGCTATTAAAGTATTCAATGCCTTGAACTATTGTTTTTTCTGCGTCTGTACCCTGAACTTTTGCTGGGTAAACAAGCAAATCCACAACAGGATTTTTTGCCTTTGTAACATGGTAAATATCACGTATAACAGCACCGGCTTCACTTGTTACAACACCTATTTTTGTAGCATATTTTTTTATTGGTTGCTTTTTGCTTGCATCAAATAGCCCTTCAACTTCTAGCCTTGCCTTAAGCTCTAAGAACTTTTTATACAAATCGCCCATGCCATAAGGTTCAATTTTGTCTGCCACAAAGGACAATCTTCCAAGTTTAATATGGAAGTTAAGTCTACCAGTAAGCAAGACTTTATCTCCATTTTTTGCCACAGGTGCAAAACAAGAGAACTTCACACAAGAAATTTGTGCACCCTCTTCTTTTAAATCAAAATAAGCAATGCCATTTGATATTTTAAAGTTAGAAACTTCGCCATAAATAGAAATATTAAACAGCATTTCCTCAGCATCAAAAATACGCTTTATGTAAGTATTGAGCTGAGTTATTGATAGTGTCAAGCCGTTCATTATTCACCTACAAAATTAGACAATATACCATTTATATACTTGCTACTTTTTTCTGTTGAATACTGCTTTGCTATGTTGATAGCCTCATTAATACTTACAGATTTAGGAACTGAAGAAAGATATTTCATTTCATAAATAGCCACCAATAAAATAGCTAGGTCAACCTTATACATTCTTTCTAGGCTAAAGCCATCAGCATATTTTGCAATGGCTTTTTTTAGTTCATTCATGTGCGAAATCACGCCATTATAGACATCATTGATATAGCTGTTTTCTGCCTTATTTGCATCTTCAGACAAAATTTCTTCAAGCAAAATACTATCTTTTTCCTCATTAAAAAGATATTCAAATACTAATTTAAACACACTTACTCTAGCGTAACTTCTACTCATACTAACTCCAATTTATTATAAATCTAGTTGATCTTCTTGACTTTTCAAACCAACTAAAATATCTACTGATTGCATATGTTTAGATTGCTCTTCTCCTGCATCAGCCACTTCTTCTAGGTCTTTAATATCTTTCAACACACCAAAAATGCTTACCTTGCCTCGCTTACTATCTTGCAAAGAGTTGTTGACATTAGGCTTAGGGACCTTATTTGTATATATTTTATCGTTTCCTATAGGCTTTACTGGCACATTGTCCTTAGGTTTATTTGGCTCAGTCGTTACTATAGGTTTATCCTGCTCTTTGGGCTGAACTTTAGGTGCAGGCTTTTTGTCTGTTGCAAATATTGCTTTATATATATTCATGTCGCCAACAGGCATAACTGAAACAAAGTTCGCCTTCCCAGCACTCTTCACAGCTTTAGTAGTTACTTTACCATTTGCATACTTTACAGTTTTTGCAGTACTATCTTCTTTTCTAACTTCTTTGGCTTTTTTATCGAGAGCTTGCTTGATTTTTTCTTCTTTTGACTTATCGCCAAGTTGTTTCGCTTCTTCAAGCTTTTGCTTTAATGTTTCACGAATAATAATCTGCTCTTGTTCTTCTGGAGTAAGTTTTTTTGTCAACGTTCTATGATTGACATCAACTTTTGCAATCTTCCTTGCCCTGTTTTTAATAACAAATACCGTTGGCTTTTCAACTGCATCTTTATTAATATTTGGCAATATTCCAAGCCTTTCATAGATTGTTTCTATTCTATTGCCTTCTTGGTCAAACTCAGGCTCAATTCCAAGTAACTCATAAATATCTTTGAGAGAACCATCTTTATTATAAACGAACGGAATTCCTAAAGCTTCATATATGTACTTGTTTGGGTCATTGAGCTTCTTTGCCTCAACCTTTTGCTCTTCTTTTAGTTTTGCTTTTTTAATCTTAGAAAGCAAAGCAACAAGAAAGTAAATATCAATAGCACAAAATACCAACACTCCCAATATTGCCACTAAAGCAATATAAACATTCAAAACACCAAAAATTGCCAAGCAAACCAATGCTAGCAAGCCAGCACCAAGTGTACCAAGAACAACACTTAAAAATATCTTTTGTTTTTGCATTACTTTCTCCAATTAAAGAGCTACTTCATCAACTCCGCCAAACACAACGCCTGTTACATTGACATTGATTGCAGCCACTTTAAAATCTGTCATAGATTCAATACTGCTTTTAATATTCTCCTGCACTCTGAAAGCAACATCTTTTACAGAATAACCAAAAAGAACATCAACAAACACATCAACATAAACATCATCATCTTGCCCGAACTCAATGATAACACCTCTGCGATAGTTTTTATTCATCATCTTTTTAAAGCATGACAAACCATTATTGCTAAGCCCTGCAATACCATTGATTTCTTTTGTTGCCAAGTTTACGATTGATAAAACAACGTTCCTTTTGTATGAAACGCTACCCTCTTCAGTATCTATAAATCTTTGTTTACGTACTGCCATAAAGCACCCCGCTAATATATTTATATATAGTATACCATACTAATAAAACATAATGCAACGATTTTAAATTTTTAATATAATTTTAATACAATACAAATTAAAGGGCTTCGCACCCTGCACGGAAAAACAAAAAATGCAAAAACAAATAAAAATTACTGCAAAATAGCTAATTTTTGCAGTAATTTTACACATATTTAATAAAATACTAACCGATAGATGTGATTTTTACATTTGTTGCAAGCACTTTTGCTTGATTAGTGATAATAGACAAAATTTTAGCAACTTCATCTCCTGTAAGACCAGAAGCGGTCTTTACAAACACATTCATAACGTTGTCTGTAGAAGTAACAATTACATCTTCATAACCAGTTGCAGCAATCAAGCCTTCAAGTACCATTTCACTTTCAATTTTAGCAGCAATCTCAGCTTTTTTCTCAGTAGCCTTTTTAATCTCTTCTTGATCTTTAGATGTTTTGATTATTGAATCATAAATTTCGATTTGATAGTTTCTTGAAGAAATTTTATCAGCTCTGCATGTTGTAAAAAAGTTTGCAGAAGTTGTGGTTGTTTGTTCCTCGTTGTCATTTTTATTCAAAGCAACATTCAAATACCCTGTTACAACCAGTAAAACCACCATAGAAACCAAAATAAATATTTTCTTTCCTTTGCTTAGCATTTTTTTACCCTCCTTAAAAAATAAAATTTTCATTTATTTACCCTCCAACACCTCTACATTAGATATATTAGCACCCAAAACACTTGAAACAACATTAGTAAGCGTGGTTTTCATCTTGAGGTCTTTAGCACCTGAAGCAATGATTAATACTCCTGTGATCTTTGGCAATATCTCCACAACGATTATAGGCTTTGATGAACTACCATCTTTAGAAAATACAACCGTTGTGTTAGTTTCAGTAATAACTTTCCCGTCGCCTTGAGTAGTAGTTGTTTCATCTTTTTCTTCTAGATATTTAATTGTTGGGCTAGAGTCAACCATGACCATAACCTTTACGTTGCCAGCACCTTTCACACTGCTTAGTACATTCTCAAGTTTATTCTCTATAAGTTTGCAATATTCCATTGCATAACTATTTGTGCTTGTCGAATTGTTGGAAGTTTTGCGGGTTTTTGTAGGCATAAAGCTGCTTGCAAAAATTATAACAACAACTACAGCAAGTACTGCCACCAATATTGTTTTAGCATGCTTAAAATTAAATATATTTTTGAACTTATCACTAAAATCTTTGAAGAAGTTTCGTTTACTTTCTTTTTCTTCCATATATTACCCCGATATTTATATATTAAAATATATGTATCTATTCAATAATTAATTCTTAAATCGATACGCCAAAACAGCGATAAACACGATATTTTTGCACTTTTACGCTATATAAAGTCATATTTTGCGATTTTCAAATAAGCCACTCACATCAAAAGTCAACCTACCCTCAAGTATGTAGTCACAAAGCGGATAAACAAGGCTATAAAATAAAAACAAGCTTATAATCGAAAGAGCAAACTTTTTCATCTTGCCTTCTGGCAAAAGTATTCCAGCAAGCACTTCCAAAACAACACAGCCTACTATGTTTATAATAAAACCACTCATATTTATTAAGCTCCTAAATAAAGTTAGACACAGAACACGTAATTAGATAAATCGTTAAAAAATACATTAGCGATATTCCAACTAAAATTACTACCAACATTTTTAACGTTTTAGCAATGTCATAAATCAGCGAGCTACTTCTATTGTCGCCTATCGGTTCAACAACTCCAGCCAATAATTTAAGTCCAAGCTCAATAACAGCAATACATAAAATAGGTGCAACAATGCTTGATAGTAAAACAATTATTGATACAAAGCCCGTTGCGTTTTTTACAAGCATGCCCGAAGCTTTAACTAGTTCAAATCCCTCAGAAATATATCCGCCAAGCATTGGTATGTAATTTTTAATTGCATACTTTGTCGCCTTAATACTAATGCCATCTGAAGCTCCAGCAGTAATGCCCTGAAGTGATAGAAAGCTCATAAAAATCGCAAAAACACTACCAATTACCCACTTAAACGTTGAATTTATAAATGAATTAAGCTTTCCAAGCTTTGTATTTTTAGATAAATTACCAACTATTGCGAGTATTAAACTAAAAGTAAATAGAGGCAACAAAACATACATAAATATATTAGAAATAACATTGGACAAAAAAGCAAGCATTGGCGTGTAAGCTTTAACAGAAACAACCCCACCCATTAATGTCATCAAAGTTAGAAGTATTGGGAATACAGCATTCATTTGCTTGTTTATGCTAAGCAATGAGTCTTTAACTTTTGCAATAAGCGAAGAACAAATTGTCGCAACTATCAAAACTATTACAGAAAAACAAATAAAATATATTATTTCAGATACCCCAGAAACTTTTTGGCTCTTAATGTTGTTGAACATCGTGCAAAGCAAAACTACAACAAGTATTAACAGTAGTGGTGCTAGCAAATCTTTAAATGTTTGTCTAAAGCCACTAGCAAGTATATTAAAAACATCTAAAAAATTAATAGTTTGCTCACCTTTTATAACCTTTGAAACAAACTCTTTAAATGTGAGCCCATTAAGTAAATTAAAGTCTACATCAATATTATTAATAACCTCGTCAAGTTCGCCAAAATCTAGGTCATCAAGTATGTCATTTGTACTATTATTTAAATCTTCTTCTATTTCAGTTGCATAGGCGAACTGAAAATTATCACACTTTATTTGATAATTATTCGTAAAAAAATAAAACGCAAAAATAGATAAAAATATAAAAAATACACTCTTTTTTACAGCTAAACCAATGATATAATTGCACTTATTAGATTTTTTATGATTGGAATAGCTAGTAAACATATAGCAATCTTACCTCCCATCACTATTTTATTTGCTATTGATTTGTTGCCACTATCCTCAGCCAGGTCAGACATAAATTCAGTAATATAACCCACACCAATAACTTTTAATATAGGCGACACCACTTCTACTTTAACCCCAGTCATGTTCTGAAGATATGCAAAATTCTCTATAAGCTGACCTGCTCCATCAACAACTAGCATAAAAATAGTAAGCCCAACACATACATTTGCCAAAATCGCAAATTCAGGCTTATATTGCTTTAAAACCAAGTTGATTACTATTCCGCATACTCCAATGCCAATGATTTTAAATAGCATATCAATCCCCTTTAGTAAAGATTAAACAAATCTTTAATGGTATCAAAAAGCCCACTTACCATATTAAGCACCATAACAAGGACTATAACAAGCCCAGCCAAGGTAGATAAAGTCGCAATTTCACTCTTACCTTGATGCTGCAAAATTTGTCCTATTACAGCAGTCAAAATACCAATAGCTGCTATTTTAAAAATTATATCCACACCCATATATACCACCTACACTATCAAAATACATATCACAACACCAATCGCCAAGCTCAATTTATATGTTAAACTTTCATTTGTTTTTCTAAAGCTTTCAGCATCTTTGCTTTTTGTATCTATTAAAGTTTTGAAGTTATTGATAAGGCTTAGTTCCACATCACTATTGCCCTTACCAAGCGACTTGAAGAAATTTATAATCGCCTGTTTTTCTTCTTGCTTTAAAAAGTATAGCGGAGATTGCTCTTTGGAGGCTCTAGCCTCGCCATTTAAGCAAACCTCTTTTAAGTAATTAAAACTATTGCTAGATTTTGGATACTGAGCCATGTAATCATCAAAAAGATTTGATAGTTTAGTCTGCCTAAAACCAATATTATTTTTTAAATATTCACAAAAGAGTATCATCTCTTTATAAAACTTATCTCTTTGCACAAAGGATTTTGTTATAAGCTTGCCTATAAATGCCGATAAGCATACCAAACCAATACACGCCACATAAACCATAACAAATCCTCCTTTTATGCGTTTTGCATAAATTTGCACAATATTTACAAACGAAACACCAACTTTTGCGTTTTTTAAAAGTATATACACTTGAAATTTTGGTCGTATATTCCCTCATAAGTGCCTGGTCCATTTTTTCCACTGAGAACAATTATTCTTTCAAAGTAGCCACCGTTTATTAGCTCTTTAAACTCTTTTTTATCTTTTAGCTCTAGGTGAGTATTCGCATGAATTGATGCAATAACTTTTACCCCAGACCTTATCGCACGTATAACAGCATCGCCGTCTTCTTCGCTTATCAATTCATCAGTTATAATAATATCGGGTTTAAGTGCCCTAATTCCGTTTGTAAAGGCAAACATCTTATTAGCTCCAGACACCACATCGGTATGCTCGCCAATATCTAATAATGGCAATCCGTCCACACAAGAAGCTATTTCATATCTCTCATCAACAAGTAGTGTGTTATATATTTCTTCGCCACTAGATAGCAGTCTTGCTATATCGCGTAAAAAAGTAGTTTTACCAGCTCCCGGCGGAGAAACAATCAAAGTATTTTTTATACCATTAGCATTATTGATAAATTTATAAGCAATGTTTGCACAACCAACAACTTCATGTGGAAGCCTTATGTCTATTGAGTTAATATTTTTTATAGTTGTTGGCACAAAGTTATCGCTCATTACACTTTCGCCAGCAATACCAAGCCTAATTCCACCTTTTGCGGTAATGAAGCCTTGTTTGATTTGACTATGAAAGGCATAAAGAGAACTCTCGGTTGCTTGTTTTATAACGTATTCAATAATACTTGTGCTAGAATACACTTTCTCGTTTGTGCCTGAAAATGTCAAAACCTTATTTTTACCACCATAATTGATTACAATCGGGCTATTTCGCCTAAGCCTAACCTCATATATCTTCTTTTCATCAAGGCTTGCAAAAGCGGTAAATATAACTGGTGGCAAAAGCTCTCTTAGCATTTTCTATCTCCTTATTGCTAAAATATTCGAACAAGTATACTTATATGTTTTGTTGCTAAAAAAAAATATGCCATGTTTTGGCATATTTTAAAGTTTAAATGTATAAATTACTTAAGCTCTTGACATGTATGTTCCAGTACGAGTATCAATCCTGATTCTATCGCCGTTATTTACAAACAATGGAACTTGAACAATGTAGCCAGTTTCAAGCTTTGCAGGCTTATAGCTTGCTTTAGAAGTGTCGCCTTGAACGCCTGGTTCACACTCAACAATATCAAGCTCAACAAAGAATGGTGGCTCCACGCTAAAAGCTTCATTCTTATAGAATTGAATTGTACAGCTCATGTTCTCAGTAATAAAGTTAAGAGCATCAGAAACTTGGTCGTGGCTTAGCGGAATTTGCTCGTAAGTTTCATTATCCATGA
>CATKXA010000045.1 GCA_949840475.1 uncultured Thermoanaerobacterales bacterium
GCTCATTTTGCGGTGTTTGGTAGTCTGTTGCATTGGGCATTAAATATGTTTTGCCTTTATATCCATAGCTAAGCAGTTCGCTGACGCCTCTATCATGCATAGCCCAAACTTCGTCGCTTTTATTAAATACACGCATGGCCTTGTTTAAAAGAATGTCGGTAATTGCTGGGCTGTTTGTATAACGCATAAAGTCTTTTTTGTATAAGCTATGTGAGGTCATAACAAGGGGAACTTTTAGCTTCTTTGCAAGCTTTGCTGCATATATTCCCATATTAAAAGGACTATGTGAATGTATTAAATCAATTCTAATTTTTTTGATAATTGTTTTTAAATAGTTGTCTGCTTCTGGAAAACCCAAGTCGTAGTTTACAAACTTAAAGTACATACTTGCTGTTCCTATAACAAGATAGTCTTGTTTTTGAACAACGTACTTGTTTTTGTGTTTTGGCACAATTACAATAGTGTTGTATTGTTTTGAAAGACCTTTAGCGTAATTATCCAATACTTTTATTACGCCGTCAATAATGGGGTAGAATGTATCACAAAAATAAACAATAGTCTTTTTTCCATTGTTATTATAATTTTCAATCGTTTTTTCAATATATGCTTTGTAATCTTTGTCTTGCGTAGGTATGTTGAGCTTGCTCATAGTTGCCTCCATTACTTATTTTATCATATGGGTAATTAATAAGCAAATATATTTGCTATTCATAATATACATCAATTATTAACTATATGAAATTTTTTTCATATATTTTTTTGTTATTTAGTTGACAATATGAAAAAATTTTCATATACTGCATTTAATGAGGGTGTATAATGAAAGAGTGTGAAGTAATAAAGGTGCAAAGGTTTAACGCTGAAGAAGCAAAGTCCGCACTAATTGAAAATAAAGTTGAAGCTATGGGTAAGCTTTTTAAAGTGCTTGGGGATAAGAACAGGCTAGCTATTGTGTGTTTGCTAAAAGAGAGCGATATGTGCGTTCATGAGATAATCAAAGTGCTTGGCAAAGAGCAGTCGCTAATATCTCATCAGCTTAAAATTTTGAGAGATAGTAAGATAGTTAAAACAAGTAAGCGAAAAAATGAAACTGTTTATTCTCTTGATGATGAACATATTGGTATTTTATTAAAAATCGCAAATGAACATGTTAAAGAGTAGAAATTTGAGGTAAAATATGAAAAAAGAGATAAAACTTACAAGAATTCATTGTGTTGGTTGTGCAACAAACCTGGAGCAAAAAATCGCCGAGGTGGAGGGCGTAAAAAGCGTTAGTATTGATTTTGTTAACAAGATTGTAACCATTGATGCTTCGCCTAAAAATATTGAACAAGTAAAGAAAAGAGTTGAAGAGGTAATTGTAAATTTTGATAGTTCAATCAAAATTGTTGACCAATCAGACATCGAAAAACAAAACAAAAAAGAGAAGATAATGAAAATAATAGATGTTTCAAGAATCGCACTTTGCGTTTTGTTGTTACTTTTCGCTAATTTGTTGCCTAATATGCCACAGTGGCTGAGCATAACTTTTTTTGTTGCGGCTTATGTACTTATTGGTTACGAGATTATTATATCTGCTTTTATAAATCTATTTAAAGGAAAAATGCTGGACGAAAACTTTTTGATGCTGGTTGCAACGGTTGGAGCCTTTGCTTTAAAAGAGTTTAACGAAGCAGTGGCAGTAATGCTGCTATATACTATCGGCGAATTTTTTGAAAAGCTTGCCGTCGAAAAATCTAGAAATAGGGTTAAAAGCCTGCTCAAAATAAAGAGCCAAACTGCTAATATTATAATTTCAGGCGATGAACTAATTGTGCCAGTTGAAAACTTGAAAAAAGGCGACATTATTCGTATTAAGCCCTACGAAAAAGTGCCTGTTGATTGCGTAGTCATAGAAGGTTCGTCTTCGTTAAATACCGCCGCCATAACAGGCGAGAGCAAAGAGTTTTATGCTGAAGCAAAGAGCGAACTTTTAAGCGGATTTATAAATGGGGAGAGTGTCCTTTTATGCAAAGTAGAAAAACCAGATAGCGAAAGCACTGTAAGCAAGATTATTGAACTTGTTGAGAGTGCAACAAAGAGCAAGGCTAAGACTGAACGTTTTATAACAAAATTCGCAAAATGGTACACTCCAATCGTTGTTATCGTCGCAATTTTGCTTGCTGGAGTGCCTTGCATATTTGGTCAGCAATTTTCTACATGGTTATATAGAGCTCTTGTGTTTTTGGTTGTATCTTGTCCTTGTGCGTTGGTTATTTCTGTGCCACTATCGTACTTTGCAGGAATTGGAAGTGCTGCAAGAAAAGGTGTGCTGGTTAAGGGGGCAAACCATATTGAAACACTTGCAAAAGTAAACAGTATTATTTTTGATAAAACTGGTACTTTAACTTATGGTAACTTTGAGGTGCAAGATATCTATGCTGTCGAGAGTTCGTCAGAGCAAGAAGTATTAGAGCTAATTGCGTATGGCGAAAGTTTTTCTAACCATTCTATTGCGAAATCCATTGTTAAAAAGTATGGCAAAACTATCAATACTGCTTTTGTTGAGGAGTATAAAGAAATAGCTGGTTTGGGTGTTGAGGCTACATTATTTAATGAAAGGTGTTTGATTGGTAATGCTAAGCTACTTAAAAGTAACAATATTGAAATAGACGAGCCTGAAGAGGTTGGAACAATAGTGTACCTTGCAAAGAATAATGAGTTTATTGGGTATATTGTTGTGGCTGACCAAATTAAAGACGACTCGTTTGATGCAATACAAAAGCTTCGTGAACTTGGTATAAAGAACATGGCAATGTTTACTGGCGATAACCAAGCTGTGGCAAAAAATGTTTCTAATAAGCTTAAGCTAGATAACTACTACGCTGGATTGTTACCGTCAGGCAAAGTGGAGGCATTGCAAAAATATAAAGAGCAAGGCTATGTGTCGGCGTTTGTTGGAGATGGTATTAACGATGCACCAATACTTGCAACTGTTGACGTTGGTGTTTCCATGGGTGGCATGGCTAGCGACGCTGCGGTTGAAGCGTCGGACGTTGTATTGATGACTAATGAGCCGAGCAAGCTTGTTGACGCAATAAAGATATCTAAAAAGACTAGAAAGATTGTGCTTGAAAATATAATTTTCACTCTTTTAATCAAACTTGCAGTATTATTACTGAGTGCTATTGGCTACACTGGCATGTGGGTAGCTATATTTGCAGACGTGGGTGTGGCGTTGCTTGCAGTGCTAAACGCACTTAGAATTTTGTTGCCAGTTAAGTCGAAGAAAACTAAATGTAATGTAAAAAAACAATAATTAAAGCCCATATGGGCTTTTTTATTTGTAGATTTGTTTGCAGATTTATTTGTCATTACTTGCGATAGCTTGGCGAGTGTGTTATAATTGCCTAAGGTAAATAGATATGATTGTTAAAGATATAATAGTTGAAAAATTAGAAAAAGCTTTTGAAAAACTGGGGTATGATAAAAACCTAGTTATAATTTCATATTCAAATGCACAAGGGGTTGACTATCAATGCAATTCTTGTTTTGCTCTTGCTAAAAAGTATGGTAAAAAGCCTATTGATATTGCAAGCGAGATTGTTGAGGCTTTAAAGGGAACTTATGAGTTTATAGCAACTGTTAGTGCACCTGCATTTATTAACATTTTACTCAGCATGGACTTCTTGTCAGACGTTTGTAATGAGGTATATAAAAATCCGCAAAAGCTCATTAAAAAGCCACAAAAGAAACTTAAAGTGGTTATGGATTATGGCGGAGCGAATGTCGCAAAAGAGCTTCATATCGGTCATTTGAGATCTCCAATTATTGGCGAAGCGTTGTCAAGGCTTTACAAATTAATGGGGCATGAGGTAATCTCTGATACTCATCTTGGCGATTGGGGATTGCAAATGGGTCTTACACTTGCTCAACTTGAAGATGACGGATATTTGGAGGGCTACTTTGGGCGTGGCAAAAACAAGCAAATAACGCTTGATACTTTAAATGAAGAGTATCCAAAAGCCAGCAAACGTAAAAGTGTTGATAGTGAGTTTAAGAAAAAAGCAGAAAAGTATACTCTTTGCATTCAACGTGGAGAGCAGCCGTTCTTTACAATTTATCAAGACATAAGAGAATTGTCTGTAAAAAAGATTAAAGAAAATTATCAAACACTTGGTTGCACATTTGACTTGTGGTATGGCGAAAGCACTGCTTATCCATATATAGAAAAGGTCGTAAATATTTTTAAAGACAAAAACCTTGCTCGTGAAAGTGAGGGTGCTCTTATTGTAGACGTTGCGAGAGAGGGAGAAAATATACCATTGCCTAAAAAAGAAGGCGAGCCGCAAAGATATAAAAATCCTATGCCACCAGTTATTTTAAAGAGCCATTTAGATGCAGATATGTATGCTACTACTGATATTGCAACTATATACATGAGAAACTTGCATAAAGCTCCTGATAAAATAATTTACATTGTAGACTTTAGGCAAATGCTACACTTTGTTCAGGTAACAAGGGCTGTAAAACTTGCGGGCATTTCTGACGAAAATCAAGAGATTGTGCATATCAATTATGGAACAATCAATGGTAAGGACGGTAAAGCCTTTAAAACTAGAAGTGGCGAGGTTGTTAAGCTTGAAGACATTATAAATATGATAACTTCTTCTGCTAAAAACAAACTTAAAGAAAACGGAATTGTAGATAACGATAAACTTGCTCTGCAAATAGGTGTTGGAGCAATGAAGTTTGGCGACCTTTTAAACGTTGCTTCTAAAGACTACATTTTTGATATAGACAAATTTGCATCATTTGAAGGTAAGACTGGTCCATATATTCAGTATACTGGTGCGAGAATAAATTCGCTTATAAATAAAGCAAATGAGAAGCCTGGAAAGATAAGCATTGAAAAGAACGAGGAACGTAATATAGCCGTCAATTTAATTAAATTGTTTGATAGCTTTACTACAAGCTATAATGACAACTCGCTCAATAGCTTATGTTTAGCGGCTTACAACCTTGCTAGCAGCTATGCACAATTTTATAATAATGTTAAGGTTATTTCAGAGAGCAATAAAGAGAAGAAACAAAGTTATATAACACTTTCATTGGCTGTTCTTGATAGCTTAAAACTAGCACTAAATACTCTTGGTATTGAAATGCCAGAAAAAATGTAAAAACGCAAAAAGTAAATACTTAGAGCGTAAAAATTGTTTGTAAATCTATAATTTGGGTAAAAATGGAAAAATCTGAAAAGAAAAAATTATTACTTCATAGTTGTTGTGCACCTTGTAGCACAACAGCTATTTCTAGGCTTGCAGAAGATTATAAGGTAACAATTTGTTATTACAATCCCAATATTTATCCAGAAGAAGAGTATATTAAAAGAAAGAACGAACAAATCAAACTAATTAATAAACTAAATAGCGAAGGCGAATATAATATAACCATGCTTGATGTCGAGTATGATAGCGATAATTATGAAAGCAAGGTAGAAAACCTAAGGAATGAAAAGGAAGGCGGGGCGAGGTGCACTGTTTGCTTTAGGCTAAGGCTTGAAAAGGTGGCAAGTCTTGCTAAGAGTTTAGATTATGATTTGTTTGCAACTACGCTAACTGTGAGTCCGCATAAAAACGCAAAACTAATAAATGATATTGGTGAAATGCTAGCAAAAGAGTATAAAATAAGTTATTTGCCAACAGATTTTAAAAAACAAGATGGCTATAAACAGAGCGTGCAGCTATCTAAAAAGTATGAGCTTTATAGGCAAAATTATTGTGGTTGTAAATATTCAATTTGGTTTTAAAAATTGGTTTTAAAAAAGAGCTTTAAAGCTCTTTTTTTGTTCTGTTTATTTATTGCTTAGTTTTTCCTTAATTATTGCATCAATTTTTTTAATTATTGTAATAACATCTTGATTTGAAGTGTCGATTATTATCGCGTCGCTTGTCATAATTAGAGGGGAGATTGCTCTATTTCTATCTTGATTATCTCGCTCGTCAAGTTCTTGCATTACTTGCTCTAAGGTGTAGTTTTTGCCTTGCCTTTTATAGTCTTCAAGTCTTCTTGAAGCTCTTGTTTTTAAATCAGCATCAATGTATAGTTTAATTTCAGCGTTAGGGAATACAACACTGCCAATATCTCGTCCTTCAACAATTATAACGTCGGAATTATTAGCCTCATTATATTGAATGCTTTTTACAAAGGCTCTAACAATAGGTAAGATTGCAACTTTAGGAACAAATACAGAAACTTCATGAGAATTGAGTACTTTACTTTCTTGTAAAACGCCGTCGACATAAATCTTTGTTTTGCCGTCTTTAAATTCTGTTTTAATATTAGTTGTATCTAGCACTTGTTTTAAGTGCTCTAAGTTTTTTATATCAACATTTAAATAGAGCATTTTACTTGCAACTGCTCTATATATTGAGCCGGTGCCAATAACTTTACATTTAAGATGTGAGCCAAGTGCTCTTGAAACTGTTGATTTACCGCTTGATGAAGTTCCGTCTATTGCAATAACCATTTTTATCTCCATATTATTTTTTTAATTATTTTAGCATAATATTTTATGTAGGTAAAGCAAAATATGCCTATATAAAACTTGCCTGCATATGTAAATTTGCTTGGTAACTATTTACAAAAAACGCAAAAATATAAATAAAACAATACAAAAACGCGTGAAAAGCAATAATATAATTAAAATTATACAGTTTATTGACGATTTTTGTTAAGGTTAATAAAACATTATAGAAATATGCCAAATTTATATTTCTTTGATTAAATTTAAAAAAATCCGCATACACTAGCCTTGAGGTAAAAATATGTTTGAACTTACTATCAGCACTTGTAAATCAAAATCTGGCGATATATCCTATATTTTAGAAAAACTCCGTGGACCTATCAAGAACATGAAAGGTGTTCTTGTATGTGAAGAATTTGACGGCAGAGTTAAACTTGCATTGGCTGTTTGTGATGAAAAAAAGGATTATCTTTTGTCGCTAGTATTTGATGCTATCAGCGAGGCGATTATTAGAGATTATAAAGAAGAGTATTTATCAAAGCATTTAAGACTAAAAATAAACAGTAAAGTTACTGAAAGTGCTTTTATTAGGGCGTTGACAATGTTTGATAAGTCTGCAGACAAAGAGATAATTAAAAAGAGCTTGACAGTATCAGACGAGATATTGATAGACAGTTTATATCACTTTAGGCTTTGGGAGCTAGAAAAGAGGTGGAAAGAGATAGCTGAGCTTGTTAGCGAAAACTCAGGCTATCTACTCATGAGTGGCACATTTATGGAGCTAATGAAATTTTTAATTGTTACGAGCGAAAGTGAGGAGGCAGAAATTCATCTTCATCAATGTGGTCAAAATGTATATGGGGAAAATAGTCAGGGTAAACAAGTATTTAGTTTTAAGTTTGAAAATGGAGAAAATGGGATTTTGAGCGTCTTGAGCGAGCTTATTTGGCTTGCTCCAGAAAAGATTGTTATTCATAATGATTTAAACCTTAGCGATGTTACAGATTATATTTTGACGCTTTTTGACGGCAAGGTAAGTGTCATGAAATAATTGACAAAAAGTGTTGACAAACTAAGTCCTAAAGAATATACTAATTTTAGCAATCAAAAATTAGGACAAGTAGCTTTAAGTACAGCTGTAG